>LUTY01001952.1 GCA_001640045.1 Candidatus Thiomargarita nelsonii
TTGCATGAAGTTGAAATTATCACTCACGCGACAACGGACCGCTTTTCCTATCCAGGTGGCACCGAGTTATTTAGATCATAATCAACGGCAAGTCATCGACTATGAAACCGCGATTAAACGCTTTGCTGATTTATTATTAGAGCATCGTGGTGCCAAAGCGAGAAGTTTGATTTATGCCTGTGGACAAATCGATTATTTTACGATTTTTGCCATGCAAGAAGTCTTTCGATTGTTAGGCATTCGCAATATCACCGGTAACGCTGAACATTGCTTGAATGCGGGCGCGGTACATAATGAAAAACTCACTGGGCAAGAAGGGCCGTTTTTGACAGTTGAACAAGGGACTGATGGACCTAATCGTTTTTATATTTTTAATGGCTGGAATGGTTTTATTACCCATCCGCCTGTCTTTAGTGCCATTACTAAACGCGACGATTTAGATGCCTATTTAATAGAAGTGATGGTCACCGAATCAGCGAAAGTCTTAGCTTCAAAGCTCGGTCCAGAACGGATATTATTGGTTAAACCTGGCTCTGATCCCCATTTAGCCTTAGCCATTGCCCATGAAATTCTGCTGAAATCACCAAAAGCCATAGAACAACGCTTTATTAAGCAATTTTCT
>LUTY01001953.1 GCA_001640045.1 Candidatus Thiomargarita nelsonii
ATGGCACCGACGGAGGACTATTTTTTATTTCAAAAAATGTTGACTCAATGAGCCTCAATATTAAAGGTCAAGATAGCATTGACAAAAAATTTTTACAAACCAATTTACTCAAATCAATACTTAGAATAATTTTTAATAATGTTCATAATACATTTTTTCTGCCAGCCAGTCGTATTTTCTTTCCGATTTTTTATTACTATATTTTTAAAGTTGATAGAGAAGATAACAAGAAAATCTCTCAACAACTGGTTGATTATTTAGAAAAACGTAACAACAAGGATCACCACCTACCAGAGCTACCTATAGTCAAAAGACCTTATAACGAATTAATGGGGAAATTGTTTGAAAAAATTAACGAATTATGGGAAATCTCTAAGCCCAATAACCACTATGCCACAATCGTAGCCGAAATAAGCCAAACAATAATCGTGTGCTGATAAACACACATAGTCCGTTAATCGCCGAAAATATCAATAACTATTTATATTTACATATATTAAAGGCACAATACGATTTAAATATTGAAGACATTCTCGCTGACAATGAACTCACAGACAGAACAGACATTGCGATTTCACCCGAAGAACTGGGGGTTTATTTCTTTAATGGAATCGAACTCATC
>LUTY01002046.1 GCA_001640045.1 Candidatus Thiomargarita nelsonii
ATATGTAAGTCCTGGAATTGGGATGCCATAATCTGGAAAAAGGTGCGGAAAGTTGGATTCAATTTGCAAAAGCGAATTTATAAGGCTACAAAACTTGGCAGATACAAGAAAGCCAGAAGTCTCATAAGGATGTTACAACACTCAAGGAGTGGGGCGATGCTTGCTGTTCGTAAAGTTACCCAAGATAATACGGGTAAAAGAACGGCTGGAGTAGATTTTAAAAAAGCCAAAACGCCAAAAGATAAATTAAAATTGGTCGAAGAAGTGCTTAAAACCTATAAGGTTAATTGGAAAGTCCTCACTTATTAAATGGATCACTATTCGGAGAAGTCATACCAAAATCCTCTCTAAAGAGGATCAGAACCGCGCTATTTATACCGCGAAGGACGTCCAAGATAAATCTTGGACTCCGCTATAGAAGAGCGAAAATAATAAAAACACTTTTGCAATGGATAAAGAAAGTCTGTATAACGCAGGAATTATTTTTTTGCATCACTCAAAAATTAATCAACTTTGAAAAAAACTCTTTTTGAAGAGTTTTGCAAGAGGAGCCAATGAAAATGAAATATAAATTACTTAACCTTCTAGTCTTTATTTGGATGGTTTTTACAGGTTGTAGTAGTCTAGCCGCGATTCATCTGTATAACGACATAATCCCAGAAGATCCTCCAAAAGACACTAAAAAGCTCGATTCTTCGGTGCCATTAGCTGTTATTCTTGATTTGGGGCATGGTGGAGTTGACAAAGGAACTTCCTATTCGTTAAAGAACCAAGTTATTTGTGAGGACGAGTTAGCTTATGATGTTGGTCAAAGATTACTAAAGCTTGTAAAAGAAAAATATGGGCGAGTAGCAGAAAAGCTACCACCTTTAAATATTTTTCCAACTACAAAAGATATAAAGTTTACTTATAACGCAGAACAGATTTGTGATGATGGGAAGACCGAGTTTTTTAATTTTCCTAGCGGGAAACTTGAAGCAATCAGAACAAAAAAACAAGGGGGGCTAAGGCAGCGGGTAAATACAATTAATGCGTGGTATGAATATTTGTTGGATGCCGGATACAAAAAAGATAGGATTGTACTTATAAGCATCCATTTTGACTATGGAAAACCAAATAAGCATGGTGTTCATATTTTATATCCGGGTTTGGTGTATGACCAACAAAAAAGATTTGATTCTTCCCGTAAATATAGGCATAGTTTGCCAAGAACTTGGCATTCTTTAAAATTCGGGACATATATAATGGAAGGGCTACAGAATGCTGGGATACCTTTGCATCAAAGTGATGATGAAGAAAAAGCTTATTTGTTCCAAGGATATTTGATCTGGAGAAATAGCAAAGGAAATGAATATAAAGGAAGATTAGGTATATTTGCACATACGGCTTCAATGCCTAAAGTGTTAATCGAGGTTGCAAATTTAAAGCATCCTTTTGGCAGACAACATGCCCTCAAAAAAGAGTACCGTCAAAAAGCGGCTGAAGGAATATTTAAAGGACTGTTAAAATATCTAAATATTGATCTTTACAATGATCTTCCACATAAATAAATACTTAAGTACCTAGTGCCGGAGAGCGGAAATTCCAAAACCATTGAACTACAGGGATTATTTATTAGCAGGGATAAGTCAAAAAAAGCTGGACGTTTCAAAAAACCAGTTATTTATGCGATTGATTTAAGAATTTAAGAAATAAAAGATTTTGACTTATCCCTGCTAATAACTATTGGCTGTCGTTAAAGAAGTGGTACGGATATTTCCGCGAACCGAAACTAGTGCAGAAAAGCGGAAATCTCCAGACCACTTCAAAAGATGCCTTGAAATAAATTTCAAGGCTAAAAGCTAAATTAACATAAATTTTAATAAATTCAGTTTGTTAGTATGATTTAGACGGTATTTTGGAGTCCAAGATTTATCTTGGACGTCTTTGATTATCTGAAAAGCTATCGCACAGATTGCACACTTTGAGAATTATAACTCACCTGCATTGGCTAATAGGGTTCTAGGAATTTATGACCGTTAAAATGTATTAAATGATCGGGATTATCAGCTATCCAAACTTCTGTTTCCCAAGCTATTTCAAGTATCCACTTTTTAAATTCTTTTTTGTCAAGAAAGGCAGTCACGTAGATAATTTCCGCAGTGCATTTCTTAGTGAGTTCTTTCAACTCCAACAATCTGACTTCATTGATTGCACCGCTACTGTGGACGGCTTCAATCAAGTAGAGCCATTTTTTAGATGAATAGTATGCAATAATATCCGGTAATTCATCGTGAGCTAATTCAAAAAAGTTGAGACTTTTAAGTTGTTTTTCCTCAATATAAAGCCGCTTATTTGACGTATCGCCTACATAAAGAATTTGACAACCTTGACCAAATCTCGGTAAAAATTCCTCAATAATTTCTTTTTGCAACAAGTTATGTTTACCAGCAGATAGTTCAAGTAATTTGCCGCTTGGTAAGGTAACAGGCACTTTTTCAATATTCCTTTTTCTTGCCAAACGCTCTTTTAATGAAACTTCATTAGCCACAAACGCTTGAAGTTTCCCACTCCAATGACTTGTTTTATAGTTGGTTATTAAGTTTTTGAAATTGGATTCTAAACTATAACCTCTGGTTGGATCGTTAGTTGCTGCATTCGGATTGTCAGCACTATTAAAGCCGGCTAACACGAGTAATCTTAAATCCTTCCGGCGAATATCATCATAAGAACTTCTCGATAGATTTTCCTCAAAATGCTCATTGATAAAATCAATGATGTCTCTGGTTGACATCAAACGTTTTTCTTCTAATCCTTTCGCATCGTTCCAAGAGCTTGTCACACCCGCAACCGCCAGGAAAGCCATTGCCATTCGTTCCTTTCTTCTTTCTGTTTGCTCAGCAACGGGTATTCCAACCGAGGAGAGAATATCAAGAGCTTCTTCAATGACTTTCTTGATAGAATGAGATTTATTACTATTTTTCATGTACATATATACGTTAAAATAAAGTTGGAATAGGCTTAAATAAATGACGCTTTTTTTGAATTTCCTCTTTTGCGTACAATGGCCCAATTTCTAAGCCATTTTTGACTGACACGGCTAACTGATAAGCCAACATGGGCGGTACAGCATTGCCAATTTGATTGAATTGACTCGTTTCAGTGCCACAAAATTCAAACCAATCGGGAAAACTTTGCAATCTTGCCGCTTCTCTTACCACCAATCTGCGCCGCCTACCATCAGGTAATTTGAGCCGGTGCATATCACCAGTGGGGGCTGCGATATTTCTACAAGTCAACGTTCTTGCCGGCTTATTCGGGGATAAATCACGCGGGTTAATACATTTAGACGCGATTTCATATTTTTTGACATAGTTATCCATTGAGGGAGTCAAAATTTTTGATTCATCAACCACCGAAGACATTAAATCACCAATCGCATCTGCAACCGTTAATTTTTTCATAGCTGGCTCAGGAAATTGAAATTTGCCACGATGCCCCACCACAAATAATCTCTCTCGGTTTTGCGGCACCCCATAATTGACCGCGTTTAATAATTGATACTCAACAATGTAGCCCAAATCGATTAATTCTTCTATGATATAATCAAGATACCCTTTGTTGGCATACAACATGCCTCTCACATTTTCAAACAGAACCATTTTGGGATTTGCTTTTTTAATAGCATTGAGGAAAATTGGAAAACCGTTTCTGTCATCCTTTTGACCTTTTTGGTGTCCACCGACACTAAAGGGCTGACAAGGTGGCCCCCCAATGACTATATCAACTTCATCAATAAAATCAATATTGGTATCAAGTTTTTTTTTCAAGACAATTTCCAATCAAATTTTGAGTGTAGGTTTTGGCTGCAAAGCTGTCCAGATCAACGCCAAGGGTTTTAAATCCGACCGCTTCAAATCCAAGCGATAAGCCGCCACAACCCGCAAATAAATCAATGACTTGATAATTTAAATGGGATTTAGGGAGCAAAGTCTTATTGATTTTTTCTATGTAAATCATGTTTTTTCCAAGATAAATCTTGGACTCCTAGTTTAAGGGCTTAAAATGTTAGAAACTGGTATATGGGGCAATTGCGACGGTATCAATGTTTCTCCTGAGTTAAAAATATCCCCAACTAATACAGGATTTTGTACGTCAAGGAGTGCCGCTTTCCCTTTTTGAGTTGAAAATAATTCAATCATATTTCTGACACAAGCTGCATGTGAAGGACCGATTGGTGCCATGTTTTTGAGTTGCGGCTCTTTGGCAGCAGCGTGTTGTTTGTTGCCTCTTTGTGTGCGATACCCATTCCAAAATTATGTTTGGGAATGAGGACTTATGTTCCTTTATCGCTTTATTTTTGGTTTTCTTGCCTGTTGAAGTTGTCGCAGTTCCTCTGTGCGGTGCTGCCAGTAAGCAACTTCCTCACTTATCGTCATATTTTTGGTTTGCTCGTAAATTCTTTCCGCACCGCGATGTTGTAATGCCACGCAATCAAATTGTTTAGCCTTCATAGTTAATCACCCCAATTTCCATGCTACCCCTATATTTAAAGAAAAACTACAAGGATTTCATATAAACAAGGATTAAAAAAAATCCCTGCTTATATTTAATCTCTGTAGTTCATTATTTAAGCAACTTACTGACTTCTTTGAATGCCAATTTTTTCATCAAAAGCATCATCAAAGACACCATCAAAGATGGAGGTATCAGCGTAAACTGGGAAAATAGGAAAGTTCATTGTTGCCATGATTGCATTGTCTTTCTTGGTTGTTGTTTATCCAGCCTGTCAAAGCTGAGCAAAAGGGTAGTCATTGCAAAACAGAGTTTGGAAACGAGTCAAAAAAACGAGATAAAACCATCGTTAGGTATCTTTGTCTGTTATAAGCAATTGTACAAGAGCATACAGCAGGAATATTGCATTCGCTTTTTGGGTCAATTGCACAAGAAATATAGCGCGTGCAGATTTATCAGATATCGTTTCTTCAATTTCTTTAACCGATTTTCTTTTTTCAGAATCTTGATGGTATTCAATCCCATTCAGCCAATGTGACAGTGCCTCATCGGAAAATAAAGGCAAATTGCCAACACTGAGCTGAAAATATTTACTATATTCCCCCTTATTGTATAAATTACGCACATACTTTAAGTGTTGTCGCATTTCTGGACTGTGGAATCGTTTGCCAATTATGCTGCATGTACGTTCAAAGCTAGCAGGCTCTTTTTGTAGTATATGTGGGCGTAACTTATGTAGGAACGCATAAACATCTTCCATCTCAATATCATTGGTTTCGACAGTTATTCCAGATTCATCATTCCAACTCAACCTCTTCAGGCTTGGTAAGCCGTTTGAAACTAATCTTGTGTGATAGAGTTGTTCGACATTTTCAGTAAACTGACGAAATACTTCTAGATCAGTTTCCGAAAATGATGCTTCTACGACGTGTTCTTCTTTATCGTTCTTAGATGTTAGTTTTAGCTTGACTTCCTTCATAGTACAATAGGACTCCAAATAAAGTCACTTTTCTTTCTCCACAATCCCAATCTCCTCCGCCGTCAAATCATACAATTGATAAACCAATTGATCAATCTGCCCATCAGTCGCCTCAATCCGCCGTTTCAGGATATTTTTGATTTGTGGTTCTTTAGTGGTGGCGAGTTGTTTGTTGAGTTCTAGCATTTGCTCGACAAGTTGTACCATTTTATCATGGTTGGCTTTGTCCGTTGGGTTGTCAAAGTCAATTACAGCAATAGGTAGTTGTGCCAAATGCCCACGTTTTACTTGAGCAAGCGCCTCTCCCATCTCTGGATTGATAATTTTTGAGTAAAACCAGTGAAGCAACCGCGAGTTTATGATTCCTAACAAAAACCGTAAGTCGAAATCCTCCTCACGAGGAACGACTGTGTATAAATTATCACGTACAATAAACTGATTGCGATCTAATGTAGCAATAAGATGATCACC
>LUTY01001964.1 GCA_001640045.1 Candidatus Thiomargarita nelsonii
AATGTAGGACAACGAATAAAACCTTCAACATTCTTGACAATAATGTCAAACCTGATTATTCGTTGTCCTGTACTCAGACACAGAAATAACACGACTTCAATCACAGCGTAGGGTGCGTCCCACGCACATTTTTGATGTCGGTGTAGATTTTAGGTGCGTGGAAAGAGGGTGCGTAGGACGCACCCGTTAGGCTAGCTTCAATTAGAAAATATAGGAATTATTAAAAATGCCACCGTTTTTCTCGTTCCCACGCGAGGCAAAGGAATGCCTGCCTCTTTGCTCCGCAAAGCACTTTGCAGGCACCGGAATATATGGGAGCTTTGTAACTCATTTCGAGGCTTGAGATTTCTTCAGATAAAATTTCCTCTTATCATCATCAAATTTCTCAATCGCATAGCGGAGCATAGTCCTCGGCATTTGTTTATAGTATTTATTGAGAAATTGTTCCTCAATCATTTGATCTCGTTTACCCACTTCTCGCAACATCCAGCCGACAGCTTTATGGATTAAGTCATGTTCATCATCGAGCAATATTTCTGCTAATTGGAGACAATCTTGGAACTCATTGTTTTTGATAAAGGTCATAGTCGCTATCATGGCTATTCGTTTTTCCCAGAGACTGCTTGAGCGAGCCAGTTGGTAAAGTATTTCTCTGGGTTTATCTAGCAGATAATCACCCACAATATGGGGAGCAGAAATATCGACGAGATCCCAATTATTGATATGCTTGGTATTGTGAAGATAAAAATCGAATAGCTTTGATTTCTTGTGATTATCAGCTTTTTTGTAGTGCGTGATCAGGAGAATAAGAGCCGTGAAGCGGTATTCATGGAGATTGCTTTGCAGTAGTGCTTGTATATCAGTGAGTGATAAAGCTTGATATTTTTTGGCCAATTTTCGTTGCACTGGCACTTTGATGCCAAGAAAAATATCGCCTTCTCCGTATTCTCCTTTACCCGTTTTAAAAAAGCCTTGTAAGATTTGCTGTTGTTTAGGTGAGGCTAATTGTTGGAGTTCGTTTTTGAGTTCAGCAAGTGTTGACATAGTTCTACCCATCCTATGCTAGCTTAGTTTAGTAACATCAAATCAACAATTTCATTTAAAATATCAAAAGCATAGACTGGTGTTACTTGGGGTGGAATTTTGTTGGCATTTTTACCATGTGCAATCCAATTTCGGTATTGTAAGATTTGCTTCGCTTGCCCAATTAAGTCGGCACGAGGTGCTAAGGTGCTTTTGAGTAAGTCTAAGATATCCTCTGCTTTCCAAAATTCGACCTCTTTTTCAAAATATGGGTATATCGAACTGGCTAAACTGGTTGGTGAAATCTCTTGTAATTTTTTACCTTTCTCCTGTAAGTAAGTCCTGACAAAGCGTTCAAAAGTGGCCCACAAACTTACTACAAAAAGTTCCTCGGATTCTTTCTTGCCCTGTTCAAAGGCTTTTTTTGCATCAGATATGCTTAACAGACGCAAATCATTTGCCTTAACAAACAAATTCTCTCTATCAGGGTGCTTATTGGCAGCCTTGGCAATTTCAAAAGCGTTTTTGGATGCTTGATACGACTGCCATACGGCAAAAAGTGGATTAGTATTCATAGTCACTCACTCGCATTATCAGTTTGCGTAATAGGTTCGGGTTCATCACTTGGGCGTTATGTCTATCGCCTTCGTTTAGCCAATACCAGTTATCTGTGTTGACGTTGTTGTACATCGGTTTTTCTACCAGTTGATCGCCCACCTTTCTCAGTACACGCGGCTGCTCTTTTAGCATGTAAGTAATGTGTTCTCGATCTCCATACGGATCCTCGATATCAATCATGCCCTTCGCAATAATGACGGAAGCCCCTACCGGCTTGAGATCGATCACTTTTTCGTGGTTTTGGGTGTAGATGGTCAGCATAGGAGCCGTATAAATATCCCTAATGTCATCGTCCATCAACGTTTCATTAATTTCTCTGGTAGTTTCTTCTACCAACAGGGGTTCATCTTTAAGCCACTGTTTCACGTTATCAAATAGTTGATTGACTCGCTTTAAATACGTCTGCTTTTTGGGTTCCGCTTGAGCTTGTCGTGTGGTGTTCATTCTATTATTCTCCGTGTCGATAAGGCATTATCAAAATGTTAAAAAAACAAATTATGCACAGTCATGAATTTTATTTCAATAGCCTCAATCCAGCAATTCTAATTTCTGTGAAAATCTGGCGGTATGAAAAATCCTATTTCTTAAAGAAATAGGATTTTTTTGAGATTTTAGATTTTCACTGTTTTGAGGTGCGCTTCATATACAAAGGGTTTTATTCGTTGTCCTCCATTAGTTGTACTCACCACCGCGTGTCGATCATGATTAAATTATATGCCAACGGGTAGTCCCTAGAAAACAATGGAGTTAAAATGGCCCTTTTTTACCCTTATGTTTTGTAAGCTAATAAAAACCAAATCCCCAAGCAAAGGGATTCAACCGATTTAATTATGGTTTTTAGGCATGGGGTGATTATATAGCTAACTCCTTGATTTTTAATACATCCATTGGTTTGTAGGGACTACCCCTTTAGCACAAAAAAAAAACTACAAGGATTAAAATGCCGCAAGCACTTCAAAAGCCGCCAATGTCGATAGAGAATAAAAGGAATAGCTGGAATGCGGCGAAATGAACCAAACTGTTACAGATTTTGCCTATTATGGCGGATGTTTACCAATAAGGCATAATAATTTACGCATATTAACAACACCCTGACGATTCAATTGTAAAGCTTCAACAGTCGCCCGTCCAATCGGTGTAAGGCCAATCACATACGTACAATCTTCATTCCACGCAAAATGTGCCAACCATTGATGTTGTCTCGGATGAAACAATGGTGTCATGACGTTATCCACCGGATCAACGGCCTCAATCTTATTATATTTATGTCCATTACAACCACCACAAGCGAAAGCCAAGTTATCTCCTATGGTTTTTCCGTTACGACTGATTGGAATAATATGTTCAAACACAAAAGATTGTGTCGCATAGTCCATTG
>LUTY01001956.1 GCA_001640045.1 Candidatus Thiomargarita nelsonii
TAACAACGTCCGTTTCGCTAGTTCCAATAAAAATAGATCAGTCTCCAACAAATCATCCATCACCACCCGCTCAATATCTGGGAAAATACTTGCACTCGCCTTATCTATCCAATCCTGCGAAGCGTGACCACTCAAATACAAAACATCACCCTCCAAACGCACCGAAACAGTAGACGGCGGCTTTAAGCGCAGACGTACCCTTTTTTCGACAAACGCTGGGCTTAAATCCTGATAGGGCGTCCATAAACTCCCCACTTCATCATCGCTGATATTAAAAGCTTGTGCTATCTCTCGTGACTCTATAGCTAAGGGATCACGCATACCATAAGTCAACAACTTTCCATCCTGCTCTTGACTAGAAATAACCACAAAACCCGGCGTATTTCGCAAAGCCTCAACATAATCACTCAAGCGTTGCTGAGACTGAAAATGCCAATACCCCCATCCCAAAGCCGCCAGCAAAGCCACACTGAGTATGACAATTAATGACGGAGACACTAAACGCGCCTTTTGTGCCCCTGCTTTAGATTCCGACTGCAAAGTTTTTTCTAAAAAAGGTAAACAAGCCTTTAAAGGCACACTATCCCCACTAAATGCCTGCAATAAAACCCCATAACGTGCA
>LUTY01001957.1 GCA_001640045.1 Candidatus Thiomargarita nelsonii
TGAGGATGACGCAAAATTATCTCGTGTGTCTGTTGGTCTTAAATCAGGTCAACAAAGTTTTAAAACAACGTTAAAACCACGCAATGTCAACGGCGAATGGTTGCCGCCCAAGCCGGTGTATTGGCTTTTAGCTGCCGATTCCAAAAAACCGATTGATGCCAAAATCCGTTATCGGTATAAGCGCCGTCACAATAGGGTGATTGATTGGGAACACAATGGTAAGGACCTTCGTGAGATATTTCCGGGCTTGTCCATCTATCTTGATGAACAATATGAGGAAGATTAAGGATTGAGCATAGAAACCAAGTTTCTTGAATAAACTTGGTTTCTTAACTAACATAAAGGACATTTGACCATGAGATTTTTACATTTTAAAACTCTACTTTGCTTAGTGCTATTCGTGCCAGTGGTGGGAGCAAATGAACTGACTACAGGACTCACCAGTCTGCGCGTTGTCCAGCACTCCACCGACAAAATCGGTTATCTCCCTGCCCATATTCAATTCGTTGATGCACGAGGAAATGTGGTCAGTAGCCCACAAATCATGGCCTTTGGCAACAACGCCTTGATAACGGGACGCTTATCTCTCATCGCTGATCCAGCATATGTGGATAAACTCC
>LUTY01001958.1 GCA_001640045.1 Candidatus Thiomargarita nelsonii
CTTAACCATTTGTTTAGCAGTGACTTCACTATGACAATTATGTTTCTATCCTCATTGATAACAATAAAATCATCTGCGTACCTGACAACTTTTGTCCTTTGTATCTTCTTGTATGTTTCTGTTTCTGGATCATTGGCATTTAGGTACTGTTTTAATGCAATTCTTATCCATCTTTGCATTCCATCTAATACCTTATTGGCTATTAATGGTGAGATTATTCCCCCTTGTGGGGTGCCAGTTTCTGTCTTAATAACCTCGTTGCCTATTTTTCTGTCAATGTATCCTGCCTTTAACCATTCTCTTACTATAGGTTTCTCTGGGTCCTCGAATAAATTGAGTATAAATTCATGGTCAATGTTGTCAAAATAGCCTTTTATATCTGCGTCCAGTATCCATTTTGGTTTGTTTTTAATCTTATGCCAAATGGCCCTTACCGCATCTTGGGCTCCCATTGCTGGGCGAAAGCCATAGCTTTCGGGTGCAAATTCTGCCTCCCATTTAGGCTCTATGGCATTTTTAACCATATTTTGTACTACTCTATCGTACTGGGTAGGTATTCCTAATGGCCTTTGTTTACCGTTTGCTTTTGGGATATATATCCTTTTAAGCGGCTTGGCCTT
>LUTY01001959.1 GCA_001640045.1 Candidatus Thiomargarita nelsonii
TGATGGCAAAAATTATACACCTGATGTTTGCCTTTATCCAAAACGTGATGTCGATCATTTTAACACCAGAGAAACCCCACAAAATAAAGCTATTCCCGGTCGTCACATGGTCGCCAATAGTGCGGGTGGTTTTGCATTTGGCGTTGATGATTGGACAAGGCTGGATAGATTTTTGATTTTGGGCAATGAAGGCGGCTCATATTATGCCACTGAGCGAAAACTCACTGTAGATAATGCGAAAGCGGTTGTGCGCTGTATTCAACAAGACGGCGTGCGAGTTGTCAATCGTCTGACGGAAATTTCACAAGCAGGTCGCGCTCCTAAAAATGATCCCGCCTTGTTTGTACTCGCCCTGTGTTCAAAATTTGGTGATTTAGCCACCAAGCACGCCGCCTTTGAGGCTTTTGGACAAGTGGTCCGCATTGGTACGCATTTATTTAAATTTAATGAAGAAGTTAAAGGATTTAGAGGGCGGGGACGTTGGCTAAGACGGGTCAACACAAGCTGGTATAACAACATGTCTGCCGATAAATTAGCCTATCAAGCGGTCAAATATCAACAACGCGAAGGCTGGTCACATCGAGATTTATTGCGCTTAAGCAAGCCAGTGCCACCCGATC
>LUTY01001960.1 GCA_001640045.1 Candidatus Thiomargarita nelsonii
AGCCCAGCGACCGTTACCATCCATGATGATGGCGATATGGCGTGGTAAAATCATCAGTTATCAGTTATCAGTTATCAGTAAAATACGTCCAAGATAAGATAAATCTTGGACTCCTAAATATACTAAACTTCCATTAATTCGGCTTCCTTTTCATGCAACACCGCATCAACTTCGCCAATGAGTTTATTCGTCAACTTCTGAATCAATTCTTCACTATGATGCGCCTCATCTTTGGAAATATCTCCCTCTTTCATCAATTCTTTGAAATCATGATTAGCATCACGGCGTATATTGCGAATGGCAACTCGTGCCCCTTCAGCCTCATGGCGCACCACTTTGACTAAATCACGTCGCCGCTCTTCTGTCATTGGTGGCAAAGGTACACGTAGCAAATTTCCAACATTAGTCGGATTTAAGCCCAAATCAGAATCCCGAATCGCCTTTTCTACGGTTGCCACCATTGTTTTTTCATAAGGTGTCACACCTAGTGTCCGTGAATCTAGCACACTGATATTGGCGACTTGATTAATGGGTGTATCGTTGCCGTAATAAGGAACAAAAATATGTTCGAGCAAACTGGTATGGGCTCGCCCGGTACGAATTTTAACAAATTCTGCTTT
>LUTY01001961.1 GCA_001640045.1 Candidatus Thiomargarita nelsonii
ACCGGAAAAAGTAAAAGTCTCCACAGGGATTTGCGCTTTTTTTAAGCTCTGCTCGACTTGATCGCTGGCATATCGCCCGAGTCTCACAATAATGACATTAGCTTGGATATTATCTAGCATTTTTTGATACGTGGGATAGGCTTGGACAAAATACGGAGCAGAATTTTCTCCCTCGTCAGTGACGATGATAAATTGTTCAGCGACTTGCTTATACTTACGCATCATTTCCAACGCACAACCAACACTTGTACCGCCGCCGGCTTTGATGTGGCGAAAAGCAAGTTCCCAATCCTGTAGCGTTTTACCTTTTGACTTGATTGGGTAAGGCATGGTATCAAACGCATAGACAAATAAATCGGCTACCGTGATACCCGAAATCAGCGCCGCAATTTGTTTGCCCACTTCGATAGCGGATTCCATGGACGCACTTTTATCAATTAACAAAGCCGTCGGTTTATGAATTTCGCCACGTTTTTTAACTTGCGCCTCAGTGATTTGGGCTAATTTTGCCGCAGTCTCGCTATCGACTTGCGCTGCCTCGGCGGCGACTTTGGCTTTATAGGCTGACACGCGCCCACTTTTTTGGGCGGATTCTAATTTAGCATCAATCTGTTTTTTG
>LUTY01001962.1 GCA_001640045.1 Candidatus Thiomargarita nelsonii
CCTGATCTCAACATTCGCACTAAGTTCTCCAATGGAGATGGCACTTGGACTCACGCTTTTGATGTACAAGGTGATGGTCCTGCGGTACATACTTATCCCACGTTGTTAGGAACTGTGGACTATGACAACCGAACTGACCTCATTTTTGTAGGACAAAACTGGAATGGTCCTGATCTCAACATTCGTACTAAGTTTTCCAATGGAGATGGCACTTGGACTCACGCTTTTGATGTACAAGGTGATGGTTCTGCGGTACATACTTATCCAGCATTGACAGGGCCGGTGCGTCTGGGGTGGTGAAAAAGAAACAAATTTGGTTTTGCTGGAGCAGGTTTTTTTTTCATTAACGGCCAACCGTTAAGTTATGCCGATAAAACCGCTCTGGAATACCGGATAGGTGCTCGGATTCTGCCAGGGCGTTATGTAACGGATGGTAATTGCTGGAAAAATTTGACTCTCGGTTCCAGCAATGCCATTAAGTTAAGAGACGATTTGGCAAATGAGAGCCGTTTGTCCGTCTATTTAACAAACAGAGTCAATTCATACTCGACTTTGGTCATTTTGGTTTCAAGTGCGGAGGCGGGTTGCCATGTGATGACAGAAAAACCGATGGCTACCC
>LUTY01001963.1 GCA_001640045.1 Candidatus Thiomargarita nelsonii
CAGGCACTTGAACACTATTTCAATTCAGGACTGCCAGAAATTGAATTTCCCTTATATATAGAAGCTTTGGAAGCCCGTGGCGAAATCACTGAGGCGATTGAGTGGCAAAAGGCTTTAAAAGGTGAGCTTATTCTACAAGTCAGATTACTCATACAAATGGAAAGCGATAGCGTATTTATGAAAAATATGCCAGCGATGATTGAAGATAGCCATTTTGTTGAATGGGAAAACCAGTAACATCTCAAGAACTCCAGGTAAAAGCTCTACCCAAAATAGGCTAAAAAGACTCGACGAATAAAAAGGATTTTGGCTGACAAAATAATGATTGACAAACGAACACAAATGACTTAATCAAAATATTTGGTCCAGCAAGGGTAGACATCAGCAATTCTTTCTGTTACATTACCCATCCATGAAAACCTCATCTTTCAAAATCCCAGAGATACCAATCTGCGAGCAAACGCCACTCGTAGAAGAGTTGCTGCAAATAATCCAGCAACAAAAGGATATCATCCAACAATTGGAAGATGAGATTGCGCGTCTCAAAAAGCAACCAAACAAGCCCGAAATCCGTCCGAGCTCTCTGGAAAAACCAGATAAGGACTCCTCTGACAAAAA
>LUTY01001974.1 GCA_001640045.1 Candidatus Thiomargarita nelsonii
AACCCCGGTAAAATCCGCCCCCGCTACATTAGCACGACGCAAATGTGCCCCACCCAACAGCGCATAAGACAAATCCGCATTGCGTAAATCCGCCTGGAAAAAATTAGCCTCTTTCAACAGGGCACGGCTTAAATGGGCACCAACCAAAATCGCCCCTGTAAAATTGGCTCTTATAAAATTCGCTGGTTTAGACTTCTCATCGCCACTTAAGAAGGCTTCACTGAGATTGGCGCCCCTTAAATTAGCACCATTGAAGTGTGCATCACATAAATTGGTATATCTCAAATCGCTCGCACTCAGTTCAGCACCAATGAACATGGCATGACATAAAAGAGCACATTTGAGATTGGCTTGGTGCAAGTCAGCCTCTTGGAAAGAGGCATTTGACAAATCTGCATAAGACAGATCGGCTCGAAGTAAATCGGCATAACGCAAATCTGCACCCACTAATTTGGCACGGTGTAGTCCAGCTTCAAATAGAATAGTGCTATTGAATGGGCTACCATTACTTAACCGCGCTTTGCTTAAATCGGCACCATCGAGCTTTGCGTGAGCCATGTGCGCCCCTATCAAGTTAGCATGTTGTAATTGTGCCTGTTCAAGGTTGGCGTAGGACAAGTTGACATGGGATAGATCAGCATGACGCAAATCAGCATTGCTCAAATCCGCCTCGGCTAAATCAGCTTCACGCAAATCTGCGCCTGACAGTGTGTCAGCAGAGACGCTAAATAATACTGTTCCAGTTTTTTTATGTTTTATATCAATCATTTGTATAATTAAATCACTGAGTAGATTTTTTTTAAAAAATAAAATTAACTTATTTATAATGATAATGTCAACTCAACTTTTGAAACAAACGGATTAGAGTTATTCGCCCAATTGGGGAAGTGAAACGATTCATTTTCTTGAAGGGGAGTTTGGTGGATAATAGTGGGCAACAAAAACACGTTGCCCACCCTACATGACTAAATCAGCACGAGTTAAACCACGACTTTCCATGTAAGAGATGGCGGCCATCAAACGATAATCATTCCCTTTGAGATTAAAGACAACTCGGTTATTAGCCACAATACTAGCGTTCCGATAAATATTTTTTATCTCGTTTGGTGTTTTCCAAATCGCTTTTTTGGCATCTTCCAACCACGCTTCTAAGCCGACATTCAGCACACCCATTATTTAATTTTTTGATTTTAAATAATTATATATTTATTTTATGCTTAAATAATTTTAATTGATATTAAAGTTCAACATCTTGCAAAGGCTGTGATGAAATTAAAAAATATTTTAATTAACAATATTTTTTTAAATTTTCAAATAGTTGAAAATATGGATGCCATTTTTAGGTAATATTTATCTGGTCAAATTGACCAGCAAAAAGATATGGTATTTGCGGTAAAAAATTCCTACACTGATCCTCTATCAGGATCATGCTTGGTTAATCTTCCATTTGAGTTGCCTAATGGTTGTTCTTTCAATATTCCTCCAGGAGCGGAAGAACAAATCACAGTACGTTTTAATCCATCACATGTTGGATCATTTGCGAGTTATGTGCGAATTACAAGCGACGGGGGGAATCTTTTTGTAAAAGCGGCTGGAGAAGCGACAGAACCACAATGCGATTGTGGAGGGATATCTTACTCTTGCACCATTGAAGGCTCGGCAGGTCCTGATACAATAATGGGAACAAATAAGGCTGATGTCATCTGCGGCTTTGGCGGTAGCGACATAATAATGGGTCAAAATGGCAACGACATCATTTGCGGAGGTTCCGGCAATGATAACATCGAAGGCGGTACAGGTAAGGATTGTATCAATGGCGATAACGGTGAAGACGTATTGATTGGTGCTCAGGGTAATGACAAGCTCTATGGTGGCAACCAGAATGACATACTGATTGGTGATGGTGGTAATGATGAACTTTATGGTGGTTCTGGCAACGATACACTGACCGGCGGCAGGGGTGATGATAAGCTTGATGGCGGCCCGGGTGCTGACATTTGCGACGGAGGCCGTGGAAATACAATAGAGATTGATTGCTGAGTCTCTTCCATAAGAGGAAGAAATACTAAGGGGTAATTTTTCTAGCACTGGTTCAGTCCGGTGTAAATTCAAACCGTTAAATAATTATAGTTTTTTCACTCAAATGTTTGATACGATTGGGCATATCGGTATATAAATGCTTGGGTGTGCATTGGACTGAACCAGTGCCGATTAAAGGACTTATCCCTAATTAATAATTAGGTGTCGTTATTGAAGGGGACTCAAAGTCTGGAGATTTCCGCGAACCGAAACGAGTACTCTGTCAAGATGGTTTTGTAGGGTGCGTCCCACGCACCTAGCTCAAAAGGTGTGTGGGACGCACCCTACAGTACCTGGTCGCAAACGCTCCGAAAACGGCGTTAGGCCATCTATACATTTAATGGGCTAAGATTCAAAGGCATTTTTTGCCCAATCTGTTCAAAATCATATAGCCTAATAACAGTTCCAGACTTTGCTTGTAAAATACCGTTGAACAGTGTTTCTAAGCTGATCTTATGATGAAAGCGAACTAAACTATATCGTTGGGTAATCAACTTTTCCCGTTGTTTCTCTTGTTTGGGGTCATAATAACGGTGGCAATAACCGTTGCATTCCAAGACTAACATTAACTTAGCAACAAAGAAATCAACTTGCGGAAAGTGGAAAGTTTGATACTGAAGCACTCGCTTTTTTTCAAAAGGCGGCTGAACTTAGACCCGTTTATGGCATTTCTTGGGCTCATGTGGCACTGCTCAAACATCGCCTTAATCAACATGATGCGGAGTTTTTTTCGGCACTGAAAAAGGCTAGGAGAGCGGCACCTTGGAATACTTATGTACAACGCCTTTTGATGAAAACAAGACTTGCGGCTTGGTATAATCTGCCACAGGAGATGCGCCTTCATTTGATAAACGATTTGGAACGGGAAATCAAGCGGCAGCCTATCCGCAAGCTTATCAGGCAATCTCGTCGACAATGGGCGGTTTGTAGTTTTAGAG
>LUTY01001965.1 GCA_001640045.1 Candidatus Thiomargarita nelsonii
ACTTTTGATATCTTTGGAAAAATTGATGATGACTATTTCCGATCTTGATTTACCTAAAATCACTCAAGCGATTAGCTCGCTAAAACGACAATTACCGCCTGATAGTGAACTTGTACAGCGTTTAAGTCAACAGACTATTTTGTGGACAGCAACGGTACAAGAAGCTAAAACTTGGCTTGCGGTTCAACAATGTCTGCAATTGATTGAAACGGAAAAACAAAAGGCAAAACAGGCTAACCAAGCACTCAACCCCGTACTGGAGCAAATAAAAAATATTATTTTGCAAGCGGTTAATCCAGAACACAAAATTGTGCCATCCCCAACACCAAAGCCACAACCGGATCCGGCTCCCATTGTACCAATTCCGGAACCAGATGAAAAAACATCTCGTCAATACTGCTGGGAATTAGCACATTGTTCTCGTAAAGCAAAACTGAAGGACTCTTTGCGTCAACAAACTGCGCCCACGGCTCAACCACAAACAGGGGATATTGTTCTGCATGGCACCGTATTAACGACTTCCTCCCCGGTTTGGATTGCTCCGATAGAAACAATACCAGCATTTTCTCAACTTGCCGAAGTGTTACCTGTTATTAATTTAACCGGGCAAATTTGGCT
>LUTY01001966.1 GCA_001640045.1 Candidatus Thiomargarita nelsonii
CATTTCAATACCAGTCAAAGCTTGATAATTTTCGATAAAAACGCCATTGGGTGGAGTACCAATCACCGTTGCAACGCCGCCAATACTGGCCGCATAACAAATAGCTAATAGTAAAGGCACCGCCATTGTTTTATCTTGATCTTGAGCCAGTACAGCCATAGCAATAGGCATCATCATCAGCGTTGTTGCCGTGTTGGATATCCACATACTTAAAAAAGCCGTTGCCAACATAAAACCCAATAATATTCTCTTTCGACTGTTTGTGCCCACAATTTTGAGAACACCATAAGCGACTCGGCGGTGAGTTTCAGACTTTTCCATCGCCACAGAAAGCATAAAGCCGCCCATAAATAAAATAATAAGATGATTTCCCAGTTGAGCGGCTGCCATCTTATGACTTAAAATGCCAAAAACGGGGAATAGAACAAATGGAATTAATGAGACGGCAGGGATAGGAATAGGTTCCAATATCCACCAAACGGCGGTTAGGGTTGTAATGACGGCTGTCCAGGCGACTTTATCTGTCATGCCTTCAATATTGCTGTTAAAACAGAGCACGCCCACGATTAAAGCTAGAATAGGTCCTGATAGAAAAGATAAAATCAATTTGCTGTTGGG
>LUTY01001967.1 GCA_001640045.1 Candidatus Thiomargarita nelsonii
GCAAACTTACGAAGCCATTTACAGTGATAATCAATTTCGTTGGATTAACCAAGCACCGCCTAAACTAGACAAAGAGGTGCGTGTTGTGCTTGTGATGGACGTGGAAAAAACCACGGCAAAACCCAAAAAAAATCTCCATGAAGTCTTACAACGCACTCGTGGTGCATGGGGTAAAGGAAAAACACTGGATGAAATTGATGCGGAAATTCACACCATGCGTTCGGAGTGGGAAAGAAAATGGGATTAACAACTGAGAGCAAGGTGTTCGACACCAACATTTTGATTTACCATTTGAATGATAGTTTAGGGGACGATGCCGAACAATTATTGGAAAAGGCTTTTGAATCGGGTTCTTACATATCGGTCATCACACGCATTGAGTTGCTTGGCTGGCATAAGCACAGCGATGAATCCTTGAGCAGTACGGAAGATTTACTCAGTAATCTCAGTGAGCAACCTTTAAGCGAAGAGATTGTAAAACGGTGTATTCAATTGCGGCAAACGACTTCACTGAAAGTGCCGGATGCCATTATCGCAGCCACTGCTTTGTATCTGGAACTGCCCTTGACGCGAAAAGATTAAACTGCTAGGTCCCTCTTTGCGCTGAACGGCCATTTT
>LUTY01001968.1 GCA_001640045.1 Candidatus Thiomargarita nelsonii
AGCCTTGCTGAAAGGGTCAAGACTGCCACTTATGTATTTGAAGGGATTGTTACAGCCGTTAATCCGCCACAAGTCACCATCCAAGTTACCCAATATTTTAAAGGCAGAGGCGGTCCTGCCCAAGTCAAAATGACTGGCTTTAATGAACATTCATGTAGTGATTTTTTAACGCTTGATCAACAAGCCATCTTCTTTGGCGAGGGTGATATTAATAGCATGTTGACGGCTGTGTATGATGGTGCTTTTGGCTCAACACGGGAGGTTTCTCCAGAAAACCTCGCGGCAATCGCGGCTGCCGTCGATTGTATGGCAAGCTATCACAATGGGCAGTTGCATGTCCCGTGTATTGCGGTAACTGGCATAGACAAGATTTATACAGCAGATTTATCATGGCAGCCATTGAGTAACCCGATGTTGTTTTCAGTTACAGATGTGCAACCATCAACCGGGATTAAGCCAAGAGCCTACATTGAGACAATTGATATCCTAATCCTTGAATCTTTTCCGGTGCAAGTCCGTGTTGTCGCTAAAGGTTATTTTTCTGATGGTTGCGGGCGGATTGACCAAATTCACACGGTTCGAACTGGCAACACCTTTAACATCAACATTACAAAAAA
>LUTY01001969.1 GCA_001640045.1 Candidatus Thiomargarita nelsonii
CGCCTTAGCCGTTTTGACTTGGAAACTTGGTTTGTTGAATATATCCAGCGTAGAGGGTGAGTTTCAGCCGCTGCTCAGTCAAACGGCGACTTACGTGATTTATGGGTTACTGATACTCCTTTACCTGTACCAAGCCTATCATGTTTATCGGATCAACAAAGAGATCTTCCACACGCCTGTCCCTGAAATGCATCGCTACAAATTTAAACAAGTGGCTATGTTGAATTTGGCTTATTTCTGTACCTTTGGCTCAGAATTAGCGGTGGTTTCTATGTTGCCCCTGTTTTACTATCAAATGTACAATCCCGAAGGACTGGCAAGCGGTATGTCTATCGCCACAGCAGGTTTAATCGCAGCAAGTTTTGCCTTTGTGAATTTGGTAGCGCGTCCCGTCGGTGGTTTTTTCAGTGACACATTTGGGCGCAAAAAAGCCTTGATGATTTTGCTCGGTGGTTTAGCTGTTGGGTATTTCTTGATGAGTCTCATCGACGCGAGCTGGTCGATAGTGCTGGCTATAGCAGTCACGATGTTTTGTTCATTTTTCGTCATGGGAGGTGAAGGTGCTGTTTTTGCCGTTGTGCCGCTCGTTAAGCGGAGAATGACAGGTCAAATCGCCG
>LUTY01001970.1 GCA_001640045.1 Candidatus Thiomargarita nelsonii
TTGTGTGCTATTGTCTCGTTATAATTATAAGAATTTGGGGTTGTATCGCCAAACCGGATCATATCGTTTGCAGGAAATAGATGGACGTACACTAAGCAAAGATGAGATTCTCTCTTTCAGCCTGCACAATCAGTCTCAAAAGGATTATTATTGTTATCTCATTAATATTGCTTATGATGGTGCTATCTACGCGATGTTTCCCAATCCTAAAGATAGGGTGGAATCTGCCCGTCTCAAAAAGGGCGAAATGCGACAACTCTTAAAAGAGGTTGTTTTGCCATTGACAGAGCTTGGAGAGGAAACCATTAAGGTGATCACTAGCAATCACCCGATTGATGCGTCGTTATTTGAACAAGCGCCTTTTGATAGGGATGCTTTGAATCCTTTAGAACAGCTTGTGGTCAACGCGGTGCATGGCTCACGGCGGCAAACGTCGATAAAATATGATGAGTGGGCGACGGAGCAGATTAGTTTTAGGGTTAAGTGAGTGTTGGACCAAACCTCTGAGGTTGGGCGTTCCGCCACTTCGTATCCAAAACCTCAGAGGTTTTTAGGGTTTTCCTCGTTCCCACGCTCTGCGTGGGAATGCATTCAGGGACGCTCTGCGTCCCGCACCG
>LUTY01001971.1 GCA_001640045.1 Candidatus Thiomargarita nelsonii
GCTTGATGGGGAGTGAATTGACTGTGGAAAGTACCCTTGGTCAAGGTAGCGTTTTTGGGTTTGAATTGGATTTTTACACCCCCTTGGAAGAAATTGAGATAGAAACCACAGAAAAGCCGGCGATTATCGGTTTTCGCGGAGAAAAACGTAAAATATTGATTGCAGAAGATAAATCAGAAAACCGCGAGATCTTAAAAATGATGCTTTTGCCTCTGGGTTTTGAAATTATGGAAGCCATCCACGGGGGAGATGCACTGACACAAGCAACCGCATTTCAGCCGGATCTGATTTTACTGGATTTACTCATGCCGGAGATGGACGGTTTTGAATTCATGCGCCATATCCGACAAATTCCCTTATTAAAAAATGTGATTATTATTGGCGTTTCTGCAAGCACCTCAAAACAGAAACAACAAGAGGCATTAGCGGCAAGCTGTGATGATTTTATCAGTAAACCAGTTAAAATGGATCGTCTTTTAGAACGTTTACAAATTCACTTGGAACTTGAATGGATTTATGAACAAATGACGGAGGTAGAACCGAAAAATGAAGAAGTGCTGCCGTTAATTATTCCTCCTATGGAAGAGTTAGAGACTTTGCTAAAAGGAGCAAAGAA
>LUTY01001972.1 GCA_001640045.1 Candidatus Thiomargarita nelsonii
GTATAAACCACAGTTAACAATCTCGCTTGAGTACTCATACCTACAAGCACCCAACGATTCTCACCTTCAACATCACAGTCGATGCTTCTTTAAAAGAGATACCATGCTTGATGAGGTTTGATGATGCTTTTTTTGGGTCGAATTCTATTTCCATACTTTAATGTTCACAGAGCCACTTGTTATTATGACAGAAACTTGCTAGTCCTTAGAAACCAATGGAGGTGGGCTAAAACTAGCCATAATACCGATATAAAAGCTAAGTTAATTCAGCGCAAAATCCTTGAGATATGAATTGACTTTTTTTATTATGGTTTTAATACCCCCATTGGTTTGTAGGGACTACCGAAAAAAAGGAGTCCAAGATTTATCTTGGATGTCCAAGATAAATCTTGGACTCCTATTTCAACTCTTTGTCATTTTCAATCATAGCATAAGCCGAGTGATTATGAATGGACTCAAAATTTTCCGATTCAACGATGTAACTGGCAACCCGATCATCTTGATTCAATTTTGCGGCAATATCGCGCACCATATCTTCAACAAATTTAGGGTTATTATAAGCGTGTTCAGTGACATATTTCTCATCAGGGCGTTTGAGTAAACCATACAATTCACA
>LUTY01001973.1 GCA_001640045.1 Candidatus Thiomargarita nelsonii
CAATATCTGCTATCACATCATCCACGCCGTATCCGACGATCTCAGCAAACTGCTCAGTCATGCTACAGTTTCTACCAAGACTGTCCCAGGTTGCTCTCGTCAAACCATTCGCCGCATTATAGGCTATCCTATAGTAAGAGGGCTCATAACCACCACCATAAGGCGACCCATACTGACCTTGAGTTGGCGGTTCCGGCTTAGGAGCAAGCTTCGCAACCAATTGCTTTAGCTGCTTTAATGATGTCTTCGCATTTTTGCTCTGGCACTTATTGCCTACCCTATCCAGCACACTTGATAAACCATTTTTATAGCCGGCACCAAAATCTTTTCCAGAGCGCCCCCGGTATCTCGTTCGAATATCTCTTTTCACATCCGAAATACTATCTTCGATGATTTGAGCGAAAACATCGATTTTATTACAATCTCTGCCTAGATTATCCCAAGCAATTTCAGCCAAGCCTATGGCAGCATTATTGCCCACCTTGTAAAATGGCCCATGAGCGGCGACAGCCATTTCTCCCCAGACGCCCAGCATCGTTACGCACACACTATAAATAATCCCTTTCATCAGTTCACCTCATCTGAATGAATATAAATAAAAAGACCTACGGGGGAT
>LUTY01001982.1 GCA_001640045.1 Candidatus Thiomargarita nelsonii
ACCATCGGTAGAGCCATTATCAACCGCGATAACTTCAACATCATCACGAAACTCTAAAAGGCGCGATAACTGCGCGAGAGTATAACGAGTTTCTGTAATACGGTTATAATTCAAGAAAACTATACTTAATTTGGGAGTATTCACTTCAATTTTTTTCATATTAATCCCCTATTTGGAGGAAAGCCATTTTGATACAAAATGACATTATCCGATTAATTGTTATTGAAGAATCAGCTAATGAGGCTGAAGTCATTTTTAGAAATTTGCGTAAAGCACGCTATCCCATTCGTCCACGCCATGTTGAAGATGATGAAGACTTACAAGAAGCCTTGAGCAACAAACAAGAATGGGATTTAATTATTTCAGTGCCTCAAGTAGGTGATTTAACCGTAGCGCAAGTTTGCGAGATGGTATCAAAATCCAAACGAGATATTCCAGTCATTGTTCTCGCTGATAATAACAAAAAACTGTTTGAATTACTCAATGCCGGTGCCACACAAGTGCTACCTAGCGACAATGAGGCTTGTTTAGCCCTTGTTGTTGGCAGGGAACTCAAAAATTTGGCTGAACGTCGTCAGTATCAACAACTTGAACAAGTTTACCAAAGCACTCAAAAGCAAAACAAAATGCTGCTGGACTCGTCACGCGATGCAATCGCTTATGTCCATGAAGGTGTGCTTATCTATGCTAACGCCAGTTATTTAAAGATGTTTGCTTATACTAGCATGGAGGAGTTGGATGCTTTACCCATCATGGATTTAGTAACCCCTAATAACCAAGAGAAGTTTAAAGATTTTCTGCGTGAGTATATGACCACAGAAATGTCAGAAGAGCGCCAAATCGAGTTATATGGGGTGAAATCAAATGAGCAACGATTTAAACTGAAAATGGCAGTCAGTCAAGCCATTTACGACAGCAAGCCCCGCATTCAGCTTATCATCCATGATCAATCTTGGAAAAATCGTGATCCATCGACTGGGCTCTTTAACGGCCAACATTTTCTTGAATTATTGGAAGAAGCCTTGGTTAATGCAAGGGAAACGCAAACGCGCAGTGTGTTGTTTTACATTGCTTTGGATAATTTTAATCGCATTAAAGAACAGCTAGGTGTCGGTGGCACCGAGCCGGTGATTAAAAATCTGGCTAAAGTTATCAAGCATATATCAGAAGAGGGGGGGTTAGCTCGCTTTAGTGAAAGCGTCTTCACTCTGTTAATGACAGACGAAGACGGTCAAAAATATGCAAGAGCTGGTGACATCGCCGATAAAATCTGTAATGCGGTAGAAGAGAGTGTGACTGAATTAGAGAACCAATCGGTTGTGAGCACCTGTAGCATCGGCATTACCCGAGTCCTCGCCGCTGCCGACAGCCCGCAAGATATGCTAAATGAGGGTCGCGCCGCTTGTCAAAATGCCCAAGAAAAAGGCGGTAACTCTTTTAAAGTGTATGAAGTTGTGATACAAAAAGATAAACAATACAGTATTCAGCTTGCTAAGCTCATTGAAACGGCGATTGAAGAAAATCGCTTATCACTACTTTATCAACCTATCGTGGGTTTGCATGGTGAAACGCAAGAATTTTTTGAAGTATTGTTGCGGATGGTGGACTCTGAAGGCCAAACTGTCCCAAATCCTGATCTATTTCAAGCCGCTGAAAAAGCTAATTTAAGCATCTCGTTGGATAAATGGATCATCCAAGAAGCCATTAACATATCGGCAGAGCATGAAAAAAATGGACGTCAAACTTACTTTTTCATCAAATTGTCTGCTCAGAGTATCAGGGATGAAAAAATGATAGAGTATATTGGGAAACAACTCAATTCCACTCAGTTAGCTGGAGGAAACCTCATTTTTGAAATCCGTGAATCTATAGCTCAAGAGCAAATTAAACTCACTAACACCTTTATTAACCAATTAAACAAACTTAAGTGCAAATCGGCACTTGAACATTTTGGCAGTGCTCTGAATTTTGATACCATACTTAAACATCTCCCGGTTGATTATGTCAAAATTGATGCTTCTTATAGCAAGGGTGGTTTATTGGGTCAACCTGAAAATCAGCAAGCACTGGAAGACATTGTCAAAAAGGCGCGTGAATTTGGTAAACAGTTAATTGCTGTATCAGTGGAAGATGCTGACAGTTTGGCAGTACTATGGTCATCTGAAGTTAATTTGGTTCAAGGAAATTATATCCAAGAGCCACTTTTAATGCCGGAATTTGATTTTGAGGCTGACTGATAATTGTTTTACAAATACTTTAGAATTGCGTTGGTAGTTATATAAAGTACGTCGTTTAACTGGCAACAAATCCAAATCAGCCGCTACAAATCCCCTTTCTTGAAACCAATGGGCGGTGCGAGTTGTCAGCACAAAAATGTGGGTAATCCCAGATTGAAGTGCCTCGCGTTCCAAAAAAGCCAGCAAAGCACCGCCTCGATCTGTGCCACGATAATGGCTATGCACCGCTAAACAAGCTAATTCTGCCATTTTTTCTTGCACAAAAGGATACAAAGCGGCGCAGGCAATAATCATACCATCTCTTTCTTGCACCGTAAAATGCTCAATCTCCATTTCCAATTTTTCACGGGAGCGGCGTACCAAAATCCCTGCCTCTTCTAAAGGTTGAATCAGTGCAAGCACGCCGCCGACATCATTTATAGTCGCTTTACGGATATGTTCAAAGGAATCCGTGCTAATGAGTGTGCCTATGCCATCACGAGTGAATAATTCTAGCAACAAGGCACCCTCAGTTTGCCGCGAAACGAGATGCACTCGTTGTACACCGTTTTGACAAGCCTGTAACACGGCTTTAGAGATTTGTCTTTTATAATGCTCATTTTCCAAGGCTTCAAGCAAGGTTAATTGCTGTACCAATTGCTCCGCACTATCAAATATACCCTCATTTTCGATCAAATAGAGCCATTTCGCAGCTCCAAGCGCAATGGCAACGGCACTTGCAAGCTCTTCTGTGAGTAAATTAAAACTTTCTCCTGTGGGAGAATAGCCAATCG
>LUTY01001975.1 GCA_001640045.1 Candidatus Thiomargarita nelsonii
ATCTCGAAAAGCACCCGCCAACTTCAGGGTATAGGGCCAATGAGCGTGTTCAAAGCAAGCCACAATAAAAGCTTCAGGTGTTTTTTGCTCGCCAAAACCATAGACGCTTAAACCTGACTTATGAATCCGTCTTGCTAAAGGCGTAAAATCGCTATCACTGGATACAAGACAAAAGCCATCTAATTTTTTTGAATAAAGCAAATCCATTGCGTCAATGATCATAGCGGAGTCCGTTGCGTTTTTTCCAACAGTATAGGCAACTTGTTGGATTTTATTGATAGCAAATTGAGAAACAATATTTTTCCAGCCCTTTAAGTTTGGACTTGTCCAGTCACCATAAGCACGTTTGACAGTGGGAATGCCATGTTTTGCAATCTCTGAAAGTACACTTTCAATCTTCGTTGCTTGAGCATTATCGGCATCAATGAGCACTGCTAATTGTTGATTCGGTTTCATGTTTTACTCACTCCTTCCGCCATAAATCCTACTATCAGTATTACTGATAAACTCACTCCGCTTATATAAAATGATAGACGAATGGTCATTTACATTTGATAAACGGTTAGAACATCATCTCCTCAGCGCACCCATCAATATCAGGGGTGTTAAATTTGC
>LUTY01001976.1 GCA_001640045.1 Candidatus Thiomargarita nelsonii
CATCGCGTCTGATAGGTGGTAAGCGGTCACGTTCATAGAGCCGTTCTTCACGTTCAGTACTTAAAACAATGGATTAAGGAACAGAAATTCTCTTGACAACGGCAATGTTATAATAAAAAATGTAAAATGTCGATACTATAGGTGTTCAGATAAATATCTTGGCTTTGAGTGTAATCTATCTCTTGTCTTTGATAACTGATAACTGATAACTTTATAGCTATATTTTTCACCCATCAACAAAGGAAACATGAAAATAGACACATTCGCGTTATTCATGTCCATGATGCTCATATTGATGAGCTTTATGCCGGTTGGGGTAGTCGCAATAGAGAAACAACCCATAGGCCAAGTCGAACTCATCCAGGGAGAAGTCAAAGCAAAGCAGCCCGATGGCGAACAAAGACATCTGCATGGTCACTCGCTCATTTACGAAGGCGATATCATCGAAACCATAGGCGCGGGCGCGGTGGTTATAATGATGTCGAATGGCACACAATGGGAAATCTTCGATGAGTCAATCTTCGATATCATCACATAGCAGCACCCCACCGATCTGCAAGCAGCCAACGTCCCCGTTGGCTATCCTCATACACTGGCAAAACCAGTTCAATCGC
>LUTY01001977.1 GCA_001640045.1 Candidatus Thiomargarita nelsonii
TATGACAAACACTGTGGCTTTTAAATGGCGACGTGCTTGGGTGAACGCGCTCTTTGCCCAACTGACCAATTCCCAGCCAATAAACAGGCTCAAAAAGTCGCCACTCGACAGCAGAATTAACATGGCTAAAACATTCACTGCCAGAGAGACATGTTGTAGGCGCAGATCTTTTTGCGTTTCTCCCCAATCTCCAACCGTGTACATTGAAGTGAATAAGGCAGCGCCCACTGTAATAATGGCAAAAAACCAACCTAAGCCGTTCATTTCCCAATGAACGACATTATCAAGTACACTAAAGGAAAAAGAAGCCGCTAGCGGCATTTTGTCCCATAAGCCAATAAGTACAATCAATTGCATGGCATAAGCAATCATGCCAAACAAACCCGCGTAGCGTAGTTTGCCTACCGCATAGACTAATACGACGGTAAATATAGATAATAAAAAGAGTAAATTTAATAAGTTCATAGTTAGCTTATCCCATTGAAGAGTTAAAATATTAACCTGTTTATCGGTTTAGCACAAACATTCCTTTTTTCTGGTACTCGACGCAGAGCGTCGAGGCAGGCATTCCCACGCAGAGCGTCAATGCCATTAAGTTAAGCCGCCTTATACCA
>LUTY01001978.1 GCA_001640045.1 Candidatus Thiomargarita nelsonii
TTTCTAAAAATTCCGTCCATTTGATAGCTAATTGCAAACTAGCCAAGCTGACCTTGCCGAAGGGCCGAAGGGTGTTTATCGTGAAAAGACAACCGAAGTAGGAAGCTTTCCCCCGAATGCTTTTGGGCTGTACGATATGCACGGAAACGTTCGGGAATTGTGTGCTGATTCTTGGCATGATAGCTATGAGGGGGCACCTAGTGATGGAAGTGTTTGGGAAGGATGTGATGAAAGCCGCCGAGTGCTTCGTGGCGGTTCGTGGTACGACTACGCCGCCTACTGTCGCACCGCCAACCGCGACTGGGTCGTTCCCCACGCCAGGGACGACGGAGTCGGTTTCCGTGTGGTGTGGGTTGCGCGGTTTTAGCCCTTTGCTCTTTTGAGCTTTTGCCCTTTGCTCTTTGGTTTTTTCGTGTGGGGGTCCGGGGGCAAAGCCCCCGATCTTTTAAAATTTTGGGGGGGGTATTCCATTCTATTTTTATGGTTATGTGCCCAGCTTGCAGGACGCGGAGCGTCCAGTGCAGGCATTCCCACGCAGAGCGTGGGAACGAGAAAAACGTTCACACCTTCATTTTTTTCTATGATAGGCGTAGGAGCGTGCCAACCGTGCCAA
>LUTY01001979.1 GCA_001640045.1 Candidatus Thiomargarita nelsonii
TACTAATAATCGGCACCGTGCTTATTCCTATCTCTGGTTTTATGATGTCTGCTATGGGTGGACACGGTGTTGACCTGTTTGGTCTGGAACTGGTTGCCCATAATGCCAACCCAATGAATCCGCCGGAAGTTATTCCGCTCAATGCTAGCCTAGCGCAAATCGGGCATACGCTACACTACTGGGCAGGCTACATTCTTATCGCCGCTGTCGTATTGCACGTTATTGGTGCTTTCAAACATCATATCATCGACAAAGACGGTACGCTGCAGCGGATGCTTGGTGCCGAAGTCTAAGCGGGTAATACGACTAACATGAGTACAATCAAACATACGACTAACATGAGCACAATCAAACATAGTTATCTTATACTGATTGGGTTATTAACCACTCTGTGGCTGATAGCCGATCCGATTTTATCAATCGATTACAACTTCTTCGCCCTACGCGCCTCGATGATGAATTATACCGGTATCATTGGTATCGGTGTCATGAGTGTTGCCATGATTCTGGCCATCAGACCAGCTGTTTTTGAATCTTTATTGGGTGGGCTTGATAAATCCTATCGTCTGCATAAATGGTTAGGTATTACGGGTTTGGTCATTTCCATTATTCA
>LUTY01001980.1 GCA_001640045.1 Candidatus Thiomargarita nelsonii
TTTTCTACTCTAACTTAAGAAAAAGTAAGTTGGATAGTCAGATTGCCAAGGTTTTGGCTAAGAATTTTAAACAGCATGAAGCAGAGATTGGTATTGTTTTCGCCGTTGGTTACACTAAGGATTTTAAATCACGCTTAATAAAAGAGCATGACGTGCTTGAGAAAATTAAATTTCACCTGTTGACCCTCGACGACTATGTCAATGAAACCTTGGTTTTTAAAGAAGCCTTAAAAGATTTACCCCTTTTAGGTCATTTGGATATTGAAAATGGCTTGGACACATTAAACAATTAGAAATTTTCAGAAAAATAAGGGCGAACACACAGGTTCGCCCCTACGTTATAGAAAGGTAAATCAAGAATGCTCGATCATTTAGCGAGTCGTGCTTTAGTTGACGGTATTATCAATGCTGATTCCAAAACAAAAGAGATTTTGGGACAGCGGTGTGCCGCTCATCTTGGACTAGAACCGGGCAGTTCAGGAAAAGATGATGGTATAGATGGTGTTGCTTTTATTAATCAGCAAAAAATATATTTTCAATCTAAGCTGAGAAATCGGCCCTTAAATGCTGAATTTGCCGATTATTTATACAGTAATTTAGTACGTCACAAAGC
>LUTY01001981.1 GCA_001640045.1 Candidatus Thiomargarita nelsonii
GTTTGAGTTTCTAAAAAAAAGAGGTGCAAGGTACGCCTTGCACTCCTCAGCAAAAGGATTATAAGTTTTTATGGCAATTGAGGCACAACAACGTACTAAGAATGATGATTATTTGGAAAAACTGATTTCTGTTAATCGTGTTGCTAAGGTTGTTAAGGGCGGACGTATTTTCAGTTTTACGGCTTTGACAGTTGTAGGCGATGGTAAGGGTGAAGCGGGGTTTGGTTATGGTAAAGCCCGTGAAGTGCCTTTGGCTATTGCGAAAGCGATGGAAAATGCTCGTAAGAATTTGTGCTCGATTTCCTTGAAAGGTACGACTTTACAGCATTCTATTGTCGCCGAGCATGGTGCTGCCAAGGTATATATGCAGCCTGCTTCCGAGGGAACTGGGGTTATTGCTGGTGGCGCGATGCGTGCGGTGTTTGATGTCTTAGGGGTGCGTGATGTGTTAGCTAAAACCATTGGCAGTTCTAATCATAAGAATGTTGTGCGTGCCATGTTTAAGGGTTTAACAACAATGGCAGATGCAGAATCTGTCGCTGCAAAACGTGGCAAAACAGTTGAAGAAATTTTTGGGCCTACAACAAGTTAGTGCGTTCATTCGTGGTTTTTT
>LUTY01001990.1 GCA_001640045.1 Candidatus Thiomargarita nelsonii
CTAGAGTGGATTATATAACACGGGATTTATCCTTTTTAAATACAATCCTTGTAGTTTTTTTTTGCTTATTTCCGACTTGAACGGCTAGAATTTTCTTGGATATCGGCGGCTGAAGCCATTAAATGGACCAAGGTTGTTGATGCCTTTACTGATCGAGTTCGAGAATTAGGGCCACATAAGGAATATGCAGAGATGAAAGACCCTTATGCCCAATATTTGGTCCCGGAGGCGGCATGATATGATGATAGAAGAAATCCGTACTCACGCACGTAACCTATTGGAAAATAAAGAACTTGATGTCGTTATAGGTTATGGCGAAGGCAGCGATCCGACGCGGACGACGCCGGTGTTTATTCGCAAACCGGAAGAAGTCGATAGATTGATTTTTGATCCGCGTTGTATCAACTCGCTGCCGATATATCTGAATAAACGTAAGGCTTATCCCAAAAAAGGCTGGAAACGAACCGGGATAATCGGCAAAGGCTGTGACATTCGTGCCATTACGCAACTGATTGCGGAAAATCAGCTCAGCCGTGACGAAGTTTATATTTTTGGCGTACCTTGTAAGGGGGTGGTTTCCCACTTTAGCAAATGGGATGGCGGCTTACACGACGACAACCGGGCGACCAAATGTTCTAAATGTGATGTCCAAGTCCCTTATGAGTGTGATTTTTTCCCGGGCGAGCAGCCGGATATTGACCGTTCTGGCCCTTATGAGGTTTCTGCCCCGCAAGTGCTGAATCTGCTGAACTTAAAAACCGATAAACGTTTTGAATTTTGGCAACAAGAATTTGACCGTTGTTTCAAATGTTATGCTTGCCGAGAGGTTTGTCCCCATTGTTCATGCAACATCTGCATTACGGATCGAACCACCCCCACTTGGGTTGATCAAGCGCCCCATCTCAAGGGTGTTTTTGGTTGGCATATCACTCGGGCATTGCATCTCGTGGGACGCTGTACTGGTTGTGGAGAATGTACCCGCGCTTGTCCGGTAGATATTCAAGTCGATCTTTTCAATCAGCGGATGAAAGATATTGTGCAAAACAGTTTTGGTTATAAGTCGGGTTATTCAGAAACCGAAAAACCCCCGCTGATCACTTATATGACCGAAGATAAAGAGAATTTTATCAAGTAGGGAAATCGATGAAAACTGCAACCATTCAAAAAAGCGATATTGGCAAATGCCTTGATCTCCTGAAATCTCAGGATTTTAGGGTCATTGCCCCCCAACTGCGCCCCCGGCTGGAAAGCCCAGATGCCATCGATGTTTTGATGCTAACTGAAATTGATTCTGGTGAAAATCATAGAGTCGGTGAAGGCGTTTTACCTCTTAATGGTGTCAAAGAATTTCTGTTTGTTAAAGACGAACCCTTGTTTGCGTTTGAAAATAAAGGCAACAAGGTGTCGATTACTGATGTCCATCACGACTATCCAAAAACGGTCATTTTTGGGGTACGCCCCTGTGATGCGGCCTCGGTTGGTTCACTGAATGCTGTGTTTTCTAATGCCAATGCGGGTTTTGATGATCCGTTTTTTACCAAGAGATTAGAAAATACCACGATTGTCACCTATTCTTGTACTGATCCCGATCTGAGTTGTTTTTGTAGCTCAGTGGGATTAGCACCGGATAGTGATCGAGGTTCAGATTTGCACCTGACTGAAATTTCCGAAAACCAGTTACATGTCGAAGTGAAAACGCCTGCGGGTGAAGAGATCGCCAAAATTCTAGAAACCCTGTTTCAAGGGGCTGGCGATCCGCAAGCCCGTTTGGCTGCTGGAGAAGTCGCGCAACAAAAAGTCACTCGCATCCGCAACAGCCACCTAATCAAAGGCTGGTTAGATGAACTCACGAACTTTGATGACGAACTGTGGTTTAGATTGGGTGAAAAATGTATTGGCTGCGGTGCCTGTACTTTTATGTGTCCCACTTGTCACTGTTTCGATATAGTGGACGAAAATCGCGGTGGCAAAGGATACCGGGTGAAATTCTGGGATGCTTGTCAATTTGATCATTTTACGCTACATGCGTCTGGGCATAACCCGCGTGACAGTCAATATAAACGTTATCGCAATCGTTTTTCGTGTAAATTCAAAATTTACCGAGATAAATTTGATGCCCAAGGCTGTGTTGGCTGTGGACGTTGTATCCGCGACTGTCCAGTCAACTTAGATATTACTGAATATATGAGAGAAATTGATCTGAAAGCGTCTTTGCCTAATGCTTTGCAGCAAGATACTGATTTTGAATGAGTACAACGGATTGACGGAATCAACGGATTTTTTCATGATTGGTTTTTTAATCCGTTTTTTCCGTTAATCCGTTGTACTAGAGAGAGGAAACGGATAGTGAATATTTATCAGCCCCATTTAATGACGATCAACAAAGTTATCCAAGAAACCCCGGATATCAAGACCTTTCAATTAGTTTTCCAAGACGAAGCCATGCGGGAAAAATTTAGCTTTAAAGCTGGCCAATTTGCCGAATATTCCGCCTTTGGTTCAGGGGAAAGCACTTTTTGTATTGCCTCCTCACCCACCCGTATGGAGCAGATTGAGTGCTGTTTCAGAAGAGTGGGCAAAAATACCACCGGACTGTTTTCACTCTCGGAAGGCGATACCATGGGTTTTCGAGGCCCTTATGGCAACGTTTTCCCCTTAGAAAAACTCAAGGGCAAGCACTTAATTTTTATCGGTGGCGGGATTGCATTACCACCGCTGCGCTCCTTGATCTGGAACGTTTTAGACTTACGGGATCAATTTGGTGATATTTCCATTGTTTATGGTGCTCGGACGGTAGAGGATCTGGTTTACAAACGGGAAATTGAAGAATGGGAAGAAATGTCGGATGTCACCATGGTCAAGACCGTGGATCCGGGTGGCGAAACGCCGGAATGGGATGGACATGTTGGTTTTGTACCCACCGTCTTAGAAAAAGAGTTTGCGCCTAGCCCAGAAAATGCGATTGCGATTGTTTGTGGGCCGCCCATTATGATTAAATTTACTTTTGAA
>LUTY01001983.1 GCA_001640045.1 Candidatus Thiomargarita nelsonii
GGAACGAGAAAAAAATTGCCAATCAAAAGCGCATAGATTGAATTGGGCGGCCATATCAAAACTTCGCTGATTGGGGATTTTAGGTGATGCTTGAGATTTGTCGGGCGGGTAGTATCAAATTTTATTTGATGAGCCCAGTGCCCTTGATTATGCTTTAGATAAAAATATTTAATTTGCAATGAGCGAAAAAAGTCTGTATTTTATATAAAAGCTAATGCTTGTGCAAAAATGACCTTATAGCTCAGTTTATCGAGTTTTAAACGTTACTTTGGTATTTTCTCGTTCCCACCCTCCGGTTTTCTCGTTCCGCCGCGATCAAAGGAATGTATGCTTGGACGCACAGCAAACTGCAATCAAGAAAAATTTTTCCATCAAACGCCCTAAATACTTGCACATCGCGTTAATTAATTCGGAAATAAAATTATGATAAGTCATAAAAAAAGACTATGAAAACCATTATATTAGCAAAATATGCTCCTAATAATTTTCTAGGTAGTCGTTATGGTGGACGACCCATTCGAGATGAACTGGAAACACTTTTAATGACACCCTCTAATGACGATGTCGTTTTAGATTTTCAGGGTGTTTTTGTGACGCAATCTTTTATTGATGA
>LUTY01001984.1 GCA_001640045.1 Candidatus Thiomargarita nelsonii
ATGTATTTTATTTATCGTATAGTTTATAACGGTTTTTATCAATTACTCATAACCTTTGAAAGTTAAATTGCTTTTTTCAATGAATTTTGTGTAGTCAAGTGGTTTATCTGTTTCTTTTTGAGGTTTAAAGAGTAAACCATAATCATGAATTTTGTTGATCCATTTTAGATAAGCAATTGGTTTAGCAAGGTGTAGAAGAATGTTTCTCAAATGGTCTTGTTTTTTTGCTATAAAGGCTTCGTATCTTTCTTTGACATAGTATGATTCTATCACTTGCTCAAAAACAGGTGATTGAATAATCATTGTTTCCAAATCATGTACATCTGTCATCAAAATATTATTAGATACCAATGTTTCATTTTCTAACCTTCTAAAATCAGCATCTATAATGCCTAATGCTTTTTGATAATTGGTTTGCTCTAAATTGTTAATGACAGCAATTACTTTTAGGTAACCATAAGCCATTTCAACTTGACAAGCTTTCTTATCAATAAACTTAGTGTAAAACCAATAATCGCTCTTACCTTCTACGATCAGATAAGTGCCTTGATAAGATTTATCCTGTCGAATAGCATTTGCTATTCGATCAGGCGTAATGTGTTCTCGAATGCT
>LUTY01001985.1 GCA_001640045.1 Candidatus Thiomargarita nelsonii
TCCGTGATGATGATCAGATTAAAGTTTACGATACTGAGACTTTTGCCGAAGTTGCCACACTGCCCGCCGATAAACCCAGTGGCATCTTTTTTACGGCACGCGCTCACAAAATTGGGCTTTAAGCGCTATGGCTAATGTGTTGAATATCAATGGCTCTGCACATCAAGAATTGAGTGAGTTGCAACAAAGCTTACTCAATGATTTTCAAAGGGATTTTCCGCTATCGCCTACCCCTTATGCGGATATTGCGAGCCGTTTAGGGGTGACGGAGGCAGAAGTCCTTGATGCGTTGCGTGAATTGAATGAGGCTGAAATAATCAGTCGCATTGGTCCCGTTTTTCGTCCGCACCGTATCGGGACAAGTACACTGGTGGCAATGGCAGTGCCTAAAGGGCGGTTACAATACGTTGCTAACACTATTAGTGCTTTGCCTGAAGTTAATCATAATTATGAGCGCGAACACCGTTTTAATTTGTGGTTTGTTGTCACTGCGACAACAGAGAAACATTTACAGGCGGTACTAACAGAAATTGAGGAAAATACTGGGATCGCGGTGATGTCGCTGCCGATGTTGGAAAGCTATCACATTGACCTTGGTTTTGATTTAAACTT
>LUTY01001986.1 GCA_001640045.1 Candidatus Thiomargarita nelsonii
GATTTATCGCCTATTCCCCCTCAGAATACCCCAACTGCCGCAAGGCACGTTCATCATCACACCAACCCTGTTTAACCTTGACCCACAACTGCAAAAAGACTTTGCATCCCACCATCATTTCCATCTCCTTACGAGCTTCCTCTCCGATGGCTTTTAGCATCTGGCCTTTTTTACCAATCACAATGGGTTTTTGCCCCTTGCGCTCTACCCAAATGATGGCACTGATATGGGTCAAATTAGTTTCACTAGAAAAATGTTCAATTTGCACCGTCAAGCGATAAGGCAATTCTGCCCCTAAACGGCGAACCAATTTCTCGCGGATGATTTCAGCGGCTAAAAAACGTTCCGTGCGATCTGTGAATTGATCTTCTGGAAATAAGAATGTATTGATAGGTAACAGATGAGTGATTTTAGCTTCAAGCTCAACCAGATTTTGGCCATTCTGGGCGGAAATGGGAAAAACCTCCACAAAATCACGCTTGATTGCCACTTCTTGTAAATAAGGCAATAAAGCCTTCTTATCGGACAATTTATCAATCTTATTGACACCTAAAATCACTGGCACCGCGCTTTGTGCAAGGGCTTCGAGGACATAACTATCCTCCCCCGTCC
>LUTY01001987.1 GCA_001640045.1 Candidatus Thiomargarita nelsonii
AAGCTTAGGCAACCATCTCCGCCTTTGCCAGCAACGACGGAAATGGTGGCTTCGTCAACAAATTTCATATTTAACTCCAAAGCGTCCAAGATAAATCTTGGACTCCAAAATTGTTTTTTTGTTTTGAACAGCGTATCATACCACGATCAAAAATTAACTGTATAAAAGGAGTCCAAGATTTATCTTGGACGAGTGTGACGTGTTCGGCTCGTCTGACTTAAATAAATCAAGGACGCCAAAATACCTGAAAATTGATGGTTCGGTAATTAATCTGATTTTAGGTTAAGGAGAGAACTACTGTGAACGCAACTAGAGAGTTTTTCAATGCCTTTCTTAATCTCAATGAGATAAAGAATTATTTAAAACTATTTTTGGAGATACTGCCTTCTCCAACGAAAAAAACCATGTATATTGTAGAACATGGTCACAGCGTCAACCCATTCAGATTTATGGCGTTCGGTTACTCGGTTTATTCTCTCATGCTCGTATCCGAACCATTGATAAGCGGCAAATTTAGCTTCGCCGATAGCATCGTGCAAATGCTGCTTGGTTTGATCGCCGCGCACATTGCGCGTTTCTGGATGAGATTGAACGGGTAATACATCGACAAAC
>LUTY01001988.1 GCA_001640045.1 Candidatus Thiomargarita nelsonii
GAGCCATACATGAACCCGCTCGGGAAGTTCTTCTACCCGTTGAACGCCCCACCGGTTTGCATGATCCCAGAAAATATTAATGCCGGAACCATCCTGTCCCAAATAGGTCCGCCAATGGCCGGAAAAATTGATAAATAATCCACCTGAACCCCATTCCCGTAGGCCACGGAATAGTCCTTCTACCTCAGTCTCCGTCGGTACCCGCCAGTCGATATAACCAGAGAGGGTAAATAAATCCGCAAATTCTTGTACCTCCACTCGCCTCACCTCTGCCAGATCGACATTTTGCGTCCACATTAGCCCCGTTTCATTGTCGAGGATGATGTCTTCATCGGTATCAACAAAGCGTTCATCAATCGCTAAGCTGGGTTGTGAAAGCAGTAATGCACAGCAAATCAATAATGTTTTCCTCATTGAGCTTACTCCTTAGGATGTGTTGTTGAAATTTATTTAGACGATGCTTTGAAAAAAAATGATCAATTTTTTGATCCCGGTAAATCGATGTTCAAGTTTTTTTGACTTCAGGCAACTCCAAAAATTTAATATACCACATAAGGGGCAACCACAAGGGATTGCCCCTACATGCGAATATTGTAGGGGCAATCCCTTGT
>LUTY01001989.1 GCA_001640045.1 Candidatus Thiomargarita nelsonii
GTCTCACAGGGTGTCCGAATGGCACCCCAACTCAAGCAAATCAACGAAGAGCAGCTACGCAAAGAGCGGGCGAAACTATCGGAGCTATTAGGCTCGCCACTTGATCAAAGTACAATGGAATTGTTGGAAGAACAGGCTTTTGAAGATGGAGAAGTGGTATTTGAACAAGGCGATGTCGGCGACCGATTTTATCTCATCCTTGAGGGTATTGCAAAGGTAACAAAAAAAGAAGGCGAGCATGAAAAATTGTTGTCGCGTTTAAGTCGTGGTCAGTATTTTGGAGAAATGGCACTTATTCGTCACGAGCCACGCGCCGTTACTGTTCGTGCTGACGGCAAACTGCGCGTGAATTGTTTCAAGGGGACTATCAGCCATGACGCCAGTCAGTTTTCAGCGACGGACAGCCTTACAACAACAGCGGCCCAGACCCCCAAAGAGGATAAGAGCGTATCGGGTAAGCCTATCGCCTATAAGCATTTTTTGGTCGATGAATTGGCCTTAAAAATAGGCCCCCTAGTGGGTATCACCGCATTTGGTGAATGGCCAGATGTAGGACAGGTCGATACAACCCAAGCAGGGGACATGGATGATGTACGCCACTCTTTGATCAA
>LUTY01001998.1 GCA_001640045.1 Candidatus Thiomargarita nelsonii
ATAACCACCATATCGGCTGCTTGCACGACACTGATAAGTGTGGTTATGTACAAAAGCTTGTAGACTGCCAATAATACCCACGAGGGGGGCTAATATGCCGGTTTGGCTACAAGTTTCTACGAGTGAGTCGTCACTCGGATATAAGCAACGATAACATGGACTGTCGGGTAGATAGCCACGAAAAACTGAAATTTGTCCTTCCATGCGTATCGCTGCCCCGGAGACTAAAGGGGTTTTTGTGTTGACACAGGCTTGATTAATAGCAAAGCGTGTCGGTAAATTATCGCTACAATCTAGCACTACATCGACATTGGCAACTTGTTCTGCTAAAGCCTCGTCATCCAATTGTTGATAAAGTGGTGTCACCTCGATCAGCGGATTTAATGCTAATAAGGTTTCGCGGGCGGATTCTACTTTGGGTTTACCAATCTCATTGGTGTTATGAATAATTTGGCGTTGCAAGTTAGATAAATCGACTACATCAAAATCGCATAGCCGTAAATGTCCTATCCCTGCCGCTGCTAAATACATCGCCGCTGGCGAGCCTAAACCCCCCATGCCAATAATCAATACTTTAGCGTTCAATAAACGTTCTTGACCTTCTATTCCCACTTGGGGCAATAAAATTTGGCGGCTATAACGTAATAATTGTGCATCGTCCATCTATTTATTCTCCACGCCTGCAAAACTTTCAAATTAATATTGAATTGTTTATTATATTTTGCAAGAGGTGCAAGGTACGCCTTGCACTCCTGAGTACACTACATTTGGAGTGCAAGGCGTACCTTGCACATTTGGAGTGCAAGGCGTACCTTGCACGGAGGTGAGCGAAAAATAGTATGCATATTAGCATTTTTGGATCAGGCTATGTTGGTTTAGTCACCGGCACATGCCTTGCCGATGTAGGCAACCATGTTTTATGTGTCGATGTAGATGCAAATAAAATTGCCCAGTTGCAACAAGGCAAGGTGCCTATTCATGAACCCGGTTTAGCGTCACTTTTAAAAACCAATATCGCAGCGGGGCGTTTGCAATTTACCACTGACGTAGCCAAAGCTGTTGCACACGGCGAAATTCAGTGCATTGCCGTAGGAACGCCGCCCGATGAAGATGGCGCTGCCGACCTGCAATATGTGTTACAAGTGGCTGATACCATTGGTAAACATATGACGGATTATAAGGTCATTATGGATAAATCCACCGTGCCCGTCGGGACGGCGGATAAAGTGCGTGCCACGGTGCAAGCAGCACTAGATGTTCGCGGGGTAGCCTGCGATTTTGATGTTGTCTCTAATCCTGAATTTTTAAAAGAGGGGGCTGCCATTTCCGATTTTATGAAACCTGATCGCATTGTCGTCGGCACTGATAAAGCCCGTCCCACAGCATTAATGCGTGAACTTTATGCACCCTTTAATCGCAATAGTGATAGGCTGCTTATTATGGATATTCGCTCGGCAGAATTGACAAAATATGCGGCTAACGCTATGTTGGCGACTAAAATCAGTTTTATGAATGAAATGGCTCAGATTGCGGAAAATGTTGGGGCTGATATTGAACAAGTGCGTCTGGGTATCGGTTCGGATCCGCGGATTGGGTTTCATTTTATTTATCCTGGGGCTGGATATGGTGGGAGCTGTTTTCCCAAGGACGTGCAAGCCTTGGAACGCACTGCCCAACAATTCGGTGTAGAGGCTCAAATCTTGCCAGCCGTTGAAACCGTCAACCGAAAACAACAACAGCGCTTATTTGAAAAAATTCAAAAGCATTTCCAAGAGAATTTGCAAGATCGCTGCTTTGCATTATGGGGCTTGGCTTTTAAACCGGATACGGATGATATGCGCGATGCACCCAGTCGCAAATTGATGGAGGCTTTATGGGCAGCGGGTGCGACGGTGCAAGCTTATGATCCGGAAGCTATGTCTGAAGCACGGCGAATTTATGGCGAGCGTTCTGATTTGCAATTGTGTGACACACCCGAAGCGACTCTTCAAGATGCGGATGCTTTAGTCATTGTCACGGAATGGAAACTGTTTCGTAGTCCTAATTTTGAACTTATTAAAGATCGCCTCAAGCAAGCGGTGATTTTTGATGGGCGTAATCTTTATGAGCCGGAAAGAATGCGTCAGCGGGGCTTTGTTTATTATGCGATTGGGCGTGGAATATCAATTTGATCCGCTTTCTAAAGACCTCTGAGGTTTCCAAAACCTCAGAGGTCTGGGCCTTTATCTGAACATCTATAGTCCGCAGATCAAAGCCTACGTCCAAGATAAATCTGGCCGACTCCAAATGAAATGGATAACTGATAACTGATAACTTAAATCACCGCAAACCCGCTAACAACATATTAGCCTGTGGAATACATCCTCTGCCCACCATCCATACAACTTTATGTGAATTAGTAGGTAAACTGTCAGGTAATTGGTACAATACCAATTTTTTGAAGGTTGTGCTACTACGAGTCGTTAACTCTACTGTGTAAGTTTCCCCGTAGATAATTGGCAAATTGCTAGGCCATGGCAGTCTCGTTTGATAAGCAGGCCACACTAGCTTGGCTTGTTGTCCTGTATTTTTATGTGTGATTAATAGGCTACTGGCAGTGTAGCTTTGGCTCTCAGGCCGCCATAAAATCACACGCTCGGAAGACGCAATGCAGAAATGGCGTTTTTGTGTGCTAACATCTATTAACCAAATCTTTTCAGCCGGTGGTAAGATACCACGAACGGTTTCTCTCTCTATCAAGAATTCAGCTAAGGCCATCACTAAGGTGTCATCACCTATATTTTTGTTTTTTAATGGATCTTCTAATGTACCTTGATAGGGACCACTGATGCTTTGTACGCCACCGCTGGAAAATACCACAGTGATGTTTGCCTCGGCTGGCAGATTGATCGCTGTGTGACTGTCAAGTAATTGCCCTCTAGGGAATAATTGGATCTCATTAGAGTGAATAACCACCATATCGGCTGCTTGCACGACACTGATAAGTGTGGTTATGTACAAAAG
>LUTY01001991.1 GCA_001640045.1 Candidatus Thiomargarita nelsonii
GGATCAGAGGGGGTTGGCTCTGGTTGCGCCGGCTTTTCAACAAAACGCACGATTTGTTCGTTACTGTCTACGCTCATCACGCCAAAACTTTTTGCCTCATCCAGTGCAACTTCCAGACAGCCTACAGTCATATCCGCCTGCTTGTCAACATGCTCGGCAATCATAGGACCATAATCCATTTTATAAATATGGTCACCGGCTAAAATGAGGATGTATTCTGGATTGTGACTGCGAATAATGTTGAGATTCTGACACACCGCATCGGCGGTACCCACATACCAAGATTTACTCTGTTGAGACGCTGGCATTAATTCGACAAATTCCCCAAAACCGCGTAGCCAACTCCAACCCTTTTGAATATGGCGAATCAAGGAATGTGACTTGTATTGCGTTACTACCGAAATTTTGCGGATACCCGAGTTGATGCAATTTGACAGGGGAAAGTCGATGATGCGAAACTTACCCCCAAAGGGCACAGCTGGTTTAGCTCGCCAATCAGTGAGTTCTTTAAGACGTGTCCCACGCCCCCCCGCTAATACTAAAGCTATCGTATTGCGAGTGAATTTGCTGACAAAACGGTGATCATTGTGTTCAGGCATTTTTTTTTACC
>LUTY01001992.1 GCA_001640045.1 Candidatus Thiomargarita nelsonii
CCCACAACCCTTGCGCGACAAGGCACTGGCTTTGCGAGGTAAAGAGGATTATAGCAAATTATGGAAAGATATTGCTGCCTTTAATCGTCGCCTTAACTTAAAACACCGGGGACATTTAGATGAATTAAAACGTGCCCATCAGCCAGAATTATTGCGAACGGTTTATCACTTAGAGCCTACGCCAGAGCAAACTGGTGCGGTGTTTTTATGTAATAACACCGTTGTTGGAATTGAACTGGCACCCGATACAGCTTTTTGGAATGATTTGCACACGCCGCTGGTGATGTACTGTTATGCGCCGCTACGGCTTATCAATGAGGTTGAAGGTACAACGCCTTGGACGGGAGAAACCTTAGCGGTGGAAAAGCTCAACAGCTTAGACGATTTGCAATCGCGTTGGTCAAGCTTAGTGGCACGACGTCAGGAGACAGTGAATCAGCGGATGGACAAATTACAGGCGTTACCAATACTGAGTTCACAAGTTGAACAACAACAGGGACAAAATCAGTTGTTAACGATTGAAATGGAGGATTTTGTTGGGCAGATGGTTTTGCGAAGCATTCCACCTGTAGGCAACTTATTCAGTCAATTTAGCTATTTTGGCATATTA
>LUTY01001993.1 GCA_001640045.1 Candidatus Thiomargarita nelsonii
CGCCGTTGTAAATCATCTTCTAAAGTGACATCGGGCGCAGCATAGACAGTAAAGCCAGTATAACCGGGCTTTGTTTTACGCTCTGTGCGTGCCAGTGCATATTCTTCATGCGTTTGTGGGTGCAAAAAAACGGGGAAATCGCGCCCAACAGGCGTGTAGCCGAGTTTTAAAAGCATTTCTGGCGTTGCGCCAACCACTACCCAGTCTTTATCTTTACTTGGATGGTCCAGGTACTTGTCACGCACCGCGCCGCCAACTTGGTATATTTTCATTTTCGCTCTCGATTATGTGCAAGGTACACTGGTATTATATGTTTATTTCATTCTGAAAATTTGTCTATATGTCTGTTTATACGCTTATTGAACGCCATCAACTGGAAGATTTTTTATGTCACTACGATTTAGGGACTTTAGTCACCTATGAAGGTATTAATGCTGGCATAGAAAATACTAATTATTTCGTCACCACCACCGCTGGTGAATTTGTGTTGACCTTATTTGAACAACACAGCCATGAAGAACTTCCCTATTTTCTGGAATTAATGGCCTATCTTGCCATCGCCTATCAAGACGGTTTTGGCTATGCCGTCGTGGCGATAAGCGTCGGCGTT
>LUTY01001994.1 GCA_001640045.1 Candidatus Thiomargarita nelsonii
CGCCTGGAAGCAAGCCACACGAAAATAACTGGGAGTACAAGGCGTTAGTAGTTGTGTCATCAAATCAAAGCCCGATCACTAAAAAGTCGAAAAAAAATGTCCAGATAAAAGTTTTTGATAAAAGCAAGATTACTTTTTTGAAAGATGATTTTGAGTTTATTAGTGCCTCAATAGGCGTAAATGTTGTGTGGGAGACATTCAAGGAAATCAGAGTAGAATTCATTGAGGTTGGGAACGAATATGCAAAAGATTCGTATAACGAACAACTTCTGAAATCAGGACCAAATCGTTTGCTTGAGTTAACGTATCAATACGATCAGGAAAGCAATAAATTTAAAAGAGTAAACTGACCATCAGCCAGGTAGGGTGGGCAGCGTGTTTTTGCAGCCCACCATGTCGGGGAATGGTGGGCAAGAAAAACCCCTTGCCCACCATTTGGAGCCCGAAAACACAAACAATTGGAGGATAAATGTCTAATTATCGCCGCGCTTATATCTCGGGAGGAACCTATTTTTTTACTGTGGTAACCTATCGCCGCCAACACTTGTTTCATTATGAAATGGCACGACATTCATTGAATCGCGCAATTGCTAAAACGCGGCAAAATTA
>LUTY01001995.1 GCA_001640045.1 Candidatus Thiomargarita nelsonii
TATTGTTCATCATAGTAAATTTTCAATCGCTCATCTATGGCATTTAGGGCTGTAGGGTTCATAGCTGTATTGATTTGAGTAAAACCAACCTTAAATGCCTTCATAGCTTTAATAATCATACGATCTTCAGAGAAAGTCACCATTTTATCGGTAATCTGTTGAAAGTGCTGCTCTATCTGATTGGCTTTCATCTCCCGTATGGCCGTTAATTTATTGAAAGTTTCTTTTTCCAATATATTATATCCAATATTATAACCTATATAACCATAAATAGCCACTGCAATAATTGATATCGATGACAGAACAATAAGCAGCTTAGTGCTAATCTTTAGATTTTGTAGCATTATTGGTAGCCCCTACAAACCAGTGAAATTTTTCAAAATAAATAAATTGTATTAACATTGGGGGTAATATATCTGATTTTGCGGGAAATGTCTAAGTGAATTAATGGGCGCTGATTGGCGGTTTTTAATTCGTTTATTTCCTAATTAGTTGTACTTTTACCCACCCTACATTAAATCGGATTTTTCTGGAATACTATAGTTAGACTCACCCAAAAAATTTTTTTTTGCGGCGGCACGAGTGTGGGAGTCATAAAGTTGAGTGATT
>LUTY01001996.1 GCA_001640045.1 Candidatus Thiomargarita nelsonii
TCTTTATTGAAAGGAATATTGTTCAGATAAATAGATACAAAGTGCCAGTAGATGATTTACCAGAGGCGTTTCATGGGTTTAGGCTGGTTCAGCTCACTGATTTACATTTGGGTTTTATGGTCTCTGAGCCCTTTATTGAGGGCGTGGTATCGAGCGCGAAAAAACTCAATCCAGATATAATCGTTTGCACCGGTGATTATGTACACGGTAGAAATACAACGGCTGAGATAAACAAAGTTTGGCCAATTTTGTCCAAATTAGAAGCCAAATATGGTGTATTTTCGGTTTTAGGTAATCATGATCATTGGGCTGATTCTGAAAGTTCATTAAATTGGTTAGAGCGCTCCAGACAAAACATCAGGCATCAATGCAAAGCGATATATAAGGGTAAAGATAGAATAATAATTGGTGGCTGTGGTGATTATTGGGAAGATGAGTTAAATATAGATAAAGCCTTTTCGAGTTCAGATGAGGGTTTGATAGAGACGCAAAACACTCAGTTATTCATAAGTCGAGGTATCGGTTGGGCTATTTATCCAGTGCGGTTTAATTGTTATCCAGAAATTGCTGTGCTAGAATTAATGTGTAAAGCGTAAGTGTTTGGCCAAA
>LUTY01001997.1 GCA_001640045.1 Candidatus Thiomargarita nelsonii
AACCCAATCCGCGACAGTGGGAAATGTACACGCAAAATAACAGCGTTTATCATTACAAGTTGCCCAAGTCTTATCAATATATGCGTAACTGGAATAAAGGTTACCTGTATTGGGCGCGGCACCATGGTTTGATTCGCTACGCGGAACCCATTCTTATCCATATTTATTCTGAAGTGCTGCAAAAATTTCGTTTGGCGGCTCAGGGAAAATCGGATGGTAGGCAGCCGCCCGAGCATTTACGTGATCGCGTTGAAACCTATTTTGATCCGTTGCCATTTTACTATGAACCGCTAGAATCACAGCTTGTCGATACGGAGCTTTATCCGTTAAACGCACTGACGCAACGACCAATGGCGATGTACCATTCTTGGGATTCTCAAAATGCTTGGCTGCGACAGATTCATACTTATAATTATTTATTTGTTAATCCGAAGTTAGGGATTGCCAATGGCTTTAAAGATGGTGACTGGGTTTGGGTAGAGTCACACTTGAATCGGGTACGCTGTATGTGTCGTTTTAGTGAAGCGGTAGAACCGGGCACGGTTTGGACATGGAATGCTATTGGTAAAGCGGCAGGCGCATGGGGGTTGTCTCCAAAAGCCAATGAG
>LUTY01002007.1 GCA_001640045.1 Candidatus Thiomargarita nelsonii
TTACAAATGTTATTTTTTTATTATATATATAATAGTACAATTTTACTTTGAAAGTAGCAATTTTTTTAATTTCAGTTTAAAGGAGTCCAAGATTTATCTTGGACGTCCAAGATAAATCAGGCCAACTCCTACTGCGCTTTGCCCTGATTGGCAACAGCATTCATCGCCTTTTTAATCGCCTCTTCGTCACCGAGATAGTAGTGCTTAATGGGATTTAAATCCTCATCCAATTCGTACACTAAAGGTACGCCTGTTGGAATATTTAGACTAATGATTTGTTCCTTTGAAAGCTGATCAAGGTGTTTTACTAAGGCGCGTAAGCTGTTGCCGTGTGCTGTGATGAGCACCTTTTGGTCTTGTTTGACCATCGGGACAATTGTTTTGTTCCATAAATATAAAACACGCTCTATTGTGTTGTCTAAACACTCAGTTAAAGGCAGGTCTTTTTCAGAGAGCTTTTTATAGCGTGGTTCATGGCCTGGAAATCTCTCATCTGACTGGGTTAGCGGCGGGGGAGGAACATCACAGCTTCTTCTCCAAATTTTGACCTGATCCTCACCATATTGTTTCGCAGTCTCAACCTTGTTTAATCCCTGAAGCGCACCGTAGTGACGCTCATTTAAGCGCCAATCACGATGGACAGGAATCCACATTAAGTCCATCTCATCTAAGACAATCCAAAGCGTCCTAATTGCTCTTTTTAAAACTGAAGTAAAAGCGACATCAAAGGTGTAGCCTTTTTCTTTAAGCAGCTTCGCTGCGTTCAAGGCCTCTTGTTTACCCTTTTCAGTCAGGTCAACATCACTCCAACCGGTAAAACGGTTTTCTTTATTCCAAACACTTTCTCCGTGTCTTAATAAGACGATTTTATACATGAACGAGTTAGTCTCCACAAAAGACACCCTCAGCACGCGCACGCGCCCAAGGATTACCTTATGATACTGAGCGATTGGAACGCTTTATGTCCCTTCATGCGCTACTGCGTTCCAGCGTCTGGCCGGAACGCCAATTGCTTGAAACAGCAAGCATTTTGCGAAATATCGCTTTTTTCGATGCTTATTTTTCCAATTATATAGAAGGCACGGAATTTGACCCTGAAGAGGCAGCGGACATTGTGTTTCACAATCGTCCCCTTGAACATCGTCACGAGGACTCGCACGACATCATTGCCACCTATAACCTCGTCAGTGATCCGGTCGAAATACGTTCATGCCCTGAGAGTCCAGAAACATTCGATGTGCTACTGAAAAAACGCCATTCGATACTAATGGCTGCTAGAAAGGACAAGCGCCCGGGTGAATTTAAAGAAATCGTCAATCGAGCCGGCAATACGGTATTCGTGTTGCCGCAGTTAGTGCGAGGGACACTTCTCAAGGGATTTGAATTGTATCAGCTACTTGACAATCCCTTTGCACGGGCTGCCTTCATTATGTTTGTCATTTCCGAAGTACACCCTTTTCTTGATGGTAATGGTCGTGTGGCGAGGATTATGATGAATGCGGAATTGGTTTCAGCGGGACAATGCCGTATTTTCATACCCACCGTTTTCCGTGAAGATTATTTATTAACTTTGCGTCGGCTTACCCGGGAAGGAGATGGGGAACCGTATGTGAAAATGCTTAATAAGGCACAAGAATTTGTCTCAAAAATCAATTTTTCCGATCATGATAAAGCGATCAAAATGTTATACGCTTGTAATGCTTTTACTAAGCACGATGAAGGGGTTTATTTAAAAATGCCTGATTAGTTAGTTGTGGATTGTCTCGCTATTCATACCTCGTTATTTTTTTCAAGCCGAATAATCTTTCAAATTGCTAATAAGGGGTTGATTTTCTTTTGTCATATATATATTTTTAAAAAAATGCAAAATAATCTGTTTTCAGATCAAGTGAGTGGCTTACAAGCCCTGGTTTTGGACACCTATTTTTAGGATCAATACCATTAAGTTAAGCTTAAAAATGTTCTTTTGTAGGACGAACAACCCTTTTTGTTGCTCAGTCAGTCCCCAAAGGTGGGCAACCGTCACACCTTTCCCACCCTACATAAAATTCTTAACTTAATGGCATTGATTTTTAGGATACCTAAATAACAATGCCAAATTTATTGCTTCATATCGGTTACCACAAGACAGGGACTACATGGTTGCAAGAGTTTTTATTTAATAATCCAGCGGTTGGATTTACCTCTCCATTAACTAAAAAGGAGATACACCAGTTACTCATTCTCCCTCATGCCTTAGATTTTAAGCCCAATGAATGTCGTGAGCATGTCCATATGGCACTACAACAAGCAATCGACACTGACTTGATGCCAGTTATCTCAGAAGAAAGGTTATCAGGTGCTCTTCAGGGTGGTGGTAATGATAGCAAAGAAATGGCAGATCGTCTGGCTAAAGTTTGTCCAACCGCTAAAATATTAATTGTGATTCGTGAGCAGAAAAGTCTGCTTTTTTCTGCTTATAACCAATATGTTCAGGTAGGCGGAATAAGCTCTCTTACTGGTTATATGCAACCTTCTTTCTTTGTTCGATACACTTCACATCCATTCGATCTAGACCATTTTCAATACCATCGCTTAATTGCTTATTATATCAGCCTCTTTGGTAAGCCTAATATACTCGTCTTACCCTACGAATTTTTCAAAGCTAAACCCAAAGATTTTATCCGAGAAATTATCTGTTTTTGTGAACTGAAGGTAGGGGATGAAGCATTGAACACTTTACCCTACACAAAACAGGTAAATCAATCATTGTCGAGCGTTTCGCTTGCCATTAAGAGACAGTTGAATAGGTTCATTGCTGATAAACATCTTTTAAATCAAGGAGCTATATTTCCTATAACGGGCATCCAAAACCGGTTAATATCCGCTTTTAATCAATTGGACTCTGTTATGCCGCAATCGTTTAAAACCGTTTTTGGTAGAAAGCTGAAAATGACCATCTCCGAAATTGTGGGGGATCGATATCGGCAAAGTAATTCTCTGACGGCTGAAATGCTTAACTTA
>LUTY01001999.1 GCA_001640045.1 Candidatus Thiomargarita nelsonii
CATCGCTCCTTAGTGAATTTTACTGAAATTGCAAGGCTCAAATACAAATTGACCCCGCACGATCGTATCCTGCAATTTGCTTCAATAAGTTTCGATACCGCTGCCGAAGAAATTTACCCCAGCTTAATCAGCGGTGGACAAATCGTCTTACGTGTTGATGAAATGTTAAATTCGGTAGCGATATTTTTGCAACAATGCCAAAAATTTCAATTAACCGTCTTAGATTTGCCTACCGCTTATTGGCATCAATTGACCTTAGAATTAGCGAATAAGCAATTGAAACTGCCTAAGTCTTTACGTTTAGTGATTATTGGAGGAGAATACGCGCGTTCAGAAATAGTGGATTTATGGCGACAAAATGTTGGAACTGAACCACAGTTGGTAAATACATACGGACCTACCGAAGCGACTGTTGTCGCCACGATGTTTCATCTTTCCACCGAAACTGATGAACTACCCATTGGTCGTGCCATTCATAATATCCAAACCTATGTACTCGATAATCATTTACAACCACTGCCCATTGGTGTACCGGGTGAATTACATCTTGGCAAGAAAGACGCTATTAAGGTAGCAAATACAATACCATCTAAGCCCCAGACTTGTC
>LUTY01002000.1 GCA_001640045.1 Candidatus Thiomargarita nelsonii
GTAGGCTTTAAAGATGGCGGATTAGCTTATCGCAGTCTCACTGGTGAGTGGACGACTTATAATACCAAAACGTCTGAATTACCAGACAATAATGTAGTTGCCTTAGTCCGTGATAACGATGGCTTGTGGATAGGGACTAATGGTGGAATAGCCTATCGTAGCACTGGTGGAGAGTGGACTGTTTATAACTCCGATAATTCTGGATTACCAAATAATAGTATTAAAGCCATTGAAAGCGATGGTACTGGCGGAATATGGGAAACGGGGGATGGAGGGCTTGCCCACCTCAGTTTTGGACAAAAAAATGCCCTTTGTACTGATCTCAATCAAGCCGACTGTCAAAGCCTGCTCACCGGCAAACGCGCTGCCATCATCATCGCCGGCGGCGGCAATCAGCTAACAAATACGCTTTGGGATACCACAGAATCGATTAGCAACTATATTTACAAACTCCTGAACAAACGCGGTTTTTTAAATGAAGAAATCTACTATCTCTCTCCCAAATCTTGGGCAGATTTTAATGGTGATGGACTCAATGACCGCATTGTTGACGCGCCGAATGACCGTCCCTTAACAGTTGAAGATATCCGTGAGGCACTTCAATGGG
>LUTY01002001.1 GCA_001640045.1 Candidatus Thiomargarita nelsonii
CCTGAAAAATTTTTTCGCGCCTTAGCCGATGAAACCCGCTTACGTTGTGTCGCACTGATACAACAAAAAGGTGAATTATGCGTGTGTGAATTGGCTTATGCGCTTGCTTTGGCACAACCCAAAATTTCTCGACACTTAGCCACTTTAAAAGCAGCAAGTGTTCTTATTGATCGACGTTCAGGCGTTTGGATCTATTACAATTTACATCCTGATTTACCGTCTTGGGCTACAAAGGTTTTACAAGAAACAGTGGCAGGTATCCAAAGCATCGCGCCTTTTTGCACGGATAAAAAAAATTTGGCTCAGATGCCCAATCGACCAGGTATCTCTTGTAAGCTTTAGGAGTCCAAGATTTATCTTGGACGTCCAAGATAAATCTTGGACTCCTATTTTTGGTACTATTGAGTTTAATATATATGGATATACATATATATAAATTTCAATATTGATGAGACAAAAAAAATGAGTACACAATGTGAAATCGCGGCAAGTACTGATCCATTAGGGACATTTGGACGTTATCTGACACTTTGGGTTGCCTTATGTATTGCCGCCGGTATTGGCTTAGGTAATCTTTTTCCACAAGGCTTCGCCCTTTTAAGTCAAT
>LUTY01002002.1 GCA_001640045.1 Candidatus Thiomargarita nelsonii
CATGCCGTATAAAATGCTTGCTAAGATGAGCGGGATAAAGGTCGTACTGCTCCCAAATAGCACATAAGATAAAGCCAGCAATGCACCAGCTAAGGCAAGGGTTTTTTTTCGCCCAAAATGATCCGCAAATACGCCGCTTGGGACTTCAAATATTAATACGCCGAAAGAATAAGCGGCTATTAAAACGGATATTTGGGTGTAAGAAAGGCCATTATTTTGAAAAAAGAGATATTGTAAAGGTAAAAAAATTCGGAATCCGGCAAAAAAACCGTTCCATTTAATCAGCGAAAGGTTTCGTTGGTACGATTTAACTTGTTTATCCATTAAGGTAACTCCAAAAAACTAACACACCCCTAAATCCCCTCTCAATAGGGGACTTTCCACGGTTTTATTCACATCGAAAGAGGGGTTAGAGGTGTGTTGTTGGTATAGATTGTGAGTTGCCTAAGATTAACAGTGTTTCTTTTTAATCCTATCCTTCCACATAGTTCACTCCCTCTTTATTCAATAAAGCGCGTTTCCGTTCCACTCCCCATTTGTATCCGCTTATTGCCCCATCTTCCCTGACGACTCTGTGGCAAGGTATCACTATTGCCAGTTTATTATT
>LUTY01002003.1 GCA_001640045.1 Candidatus Thiomargarita nelsonii
CCCAAAATGTTGGGTTGATAAATTCTAATTGCAATTGATTGTCATTCTATAATTTTTTTTTTACTTATAAATCAATGCGAACCGATAAAATTAGAATTGCTGGCCTTATGTTCTTTTGGAAGATGACAAATTTACGATTTGGTATGGTAATATAAATGAAATCGGCGAAATCCATTTAATCGAAAAAGAATCAATCATAATACCAAATCCATTTGGAAAAAGTATTTTTTCACATATAAAACTCTATTGCCGAGCAAAAATCTCGAAAAAATACCACATTGGGGAGTATGAAATTTCCAATGAAGTTCTTCTCTTGAGATTTCATAGTAAGTAACTCTGCTCCATCCGTATATCACAAGGATAAAAACTGATGACTCCTAAGCAATCCCCTCAATCCACTGTCTCTTTCTCTATTCCCGTTTCTCTCTGGTCAAGAATTCGGGAAAAACACTTGGATTCTTTAAAAGAGTTTATCCGCTTTTCCAAAAATGAAAAAAAGCAAGTGTCTTGGATCAGTCTTCAGCTCCAAATAACCATGCTAAAAGGAAAATCTGTTCGTTCCTCATCGGGAAGCAACAAAGTAGGAATTTTCGCTTTTTTTCTCAA
>LUTY01002004.1 GCA_001640045.1 Candidatus Thiomargarita nelsonii
ACAAGCGGGGCATTGGCAGCTTTCCCTTTCCAGGCTGCGAGTGCCGGTTCTTGTAATGCCCGCCCATACGAGAAGCTGAGATCCCACGGCTGGTCTCCCATCGCATTCATCGTATTGAGGTGTTCCGTGGCCTGTTCGGGGCTTTGTCCGCCGGAGAGGAATACGATACCGGGTATGGCTGCGGGAACCGTTCGGCGCATACAGCGCACGGTCGCTTCAGCCACTTCATCGACGCTGGCCTGTTGTGGACACGTTTTGCCAGAAATCACCATATTAGCTTTAAGGAGCATACCCTCTAGTCTCACGCGATGCTCATGCAACTCGGCAAAAACACGCATCAGCGTGGTCGTGGTTACTTCTTCGCAGCGTTCGAGGTCGTGCTTTCCGTCCATCAGTACCTCCGGCTCAACGATGGGAACCAACTCAGCCTCTTGGCACAGTGCCGCGTAGCGGGCTAAGGCCCGGGCATTGGCATCGATGCAAGCGCGGGTTGGAATTCCCTCGCCAATGGTGATCACCGCCCGCCACTTGGCAAACTGTGCGCCAAGTTCGCGGTATTCAACGAGACGGTCGCGCAGACCATCGAGCCCCTCCGTGATTTTTTCG
>LUTY01002005.1 GCA_001640045.1 Candidatus Thiomargarita nelsonii
CAAAATTGACAAACGCTTTAAAATTATCAATATATAAACGTGTTAACATAGAACTCTAGTACCTTAAAGGCATTCTTTTGTTGGGTAGGGTGCGTCCCACGCACCCTACATGACTATGCTTATTGAACCGGGACGACATTTATCAGCCGAAATTCAAAGGGATTGGTCAGAGGAATAAGCTCCATATTGACATCATAAACCATCGTTCCACCAAATGGCCCGGGCACAGCTACACAGGGAATATGAAGTTGACCGTCAAACGAATAGGTAGCCATACATGGATTATTAGGCACTGGCGGCTCTTCAGAGTCATCGCCCTTGTAAAGTGCTTGGATTTCCGTGCTGCTGAGGGCACGGTCATAGACGTAAATGTCGTCGATAACGCCATTGAAATATAGGCCATTGAGTATATCTCCTGTATGTAGCTTAGTCTGAACGATCATTGCTCCTATGGCATCCCCACCGGTATGCGCTGCTATATAAGTGGGTGCGGGTTCTTCTGTGATAAATCCACCATCATAATAGAGCCTAAATGTAGCACGTTGTACATCAAAAACATACGCCACATGATGCCACTCATTGGCAGTCGTTGGGATGTTGATCCAA
>LUTY01002006.1 GCA_001640045.1 Candidatus Thiomargarita nelsonii
TAAAACCTGGGAAAAATATCCATTGCCAGTGGAATGTACGAATTTGGACACCAAACAGAATTCTGGTCATGGGAGATAATGTGGGGATTGGTGCTCACTCTACCATACAGACAGATACCATCATCGGTAATGATGTAATGATTGCCTCTCATGTGGCTTTTGTAGGGAAAGATGCACATACTATTAAGCATATCGGAAAAACCATGTATGAGTCTTCTCGTGGTGATCGCCACAAAATCATTATTGAAGACGATGTCTGGATTGGATTTGGTGCCATTATACTTTCCGGTGTTCGGATTGGAAGGGGGGCTATCGTAGCTGCTGGAGCGGTGGTTACTAAAGACGTTGAGCCCTATGCGATTGTTGCATCAGAGCGTGCGCGGGTTATTGGTTATCGTTTCAGCAAAAATGATATGGTAGAACATGATAATATTTTGCAAGCACGAGGCAAGTGGTCTCTGCACACTATGTCGGGTATTAAAGACTGATACAAAGAGCAGTGATGGTATGTAAAAAAAAAATGTGTTGAATAGGCAGCTTACACATTGTGCCTTGTATAGAAATCAAATTTTAGGTGAAATAGAAAAGATGTTATATAAATTATCA
>LUTY01002017.1 GCA_001640045.1 Candidatus Thiomargarita nelsonii
CCGATCCAGAAATAATTACGGTTGCCGAACTCAATCTGAAATCTGGGCGGAAAGCGAGGCACGCTGCGGCCTATATCGACGGCTTTCGTTACATTGAACAAGGGTTAGCACTGCTCGACTCCGATAGCTGCTGGCAAGCACCCACCCATCGATGGGTTTTTCTATTCTTGGTTTTTATGATGATAAACTGGAGTGCGGCTCCTCGTTTGAGTCACTAGAGGTGAAGGGCAATCTGAAAGATTTGATAGAGGATGGAAAAAAGGGGGAAATAGATTCAGTCTATATTACTTTACCCATGAACGCTGAGCCACAGATCAAAAAACTTGTCTCAGATTTGGCGGATAATGCTATAACCGTTTATTTGGTGCCAGATTTGTTTGTGTTTGAACTACTTCACAGCCGTTGGCAAGATGTCGGTGGGCTGCCAGTGGTGAGCATTTATGGTACCCCATTATTGGGGCTGGGTGGTTTTTTGAAGCGCGTGGAAGATGTTATTTTGAGTCTGTTAATTCTTCTATTGATGGCGGTACCAATGCTCTTCATTGCATTGGGGGTGAAATTGACTTCTCCAGGGCCGTTTTTGTTCAAACAACGTCGATATGGTTTGGGAGGAGAAAATATCTGGGTTTGGAAATTCCGTAGCATGACTGTCTGTGAAACTGATATGATTACGCAGGCTAAACCAGATGATGATAGAGTGACACCATTTGGTCGCTTTTTACGGCGCACCTCTTTGGATGAGTTGCCACAGTTTATCAATGTGCTTCAAGGGCAAATGTCGGTGGTAGGTCCTCGGCCTCATGCCATATCTCATAATGAGGAATATCGACCTCTTATTCATCGATATATGTTACGCCATATGGTCAAGCCGGGCATCACCGGTTTGGCGCAGATCCACGGTTGTCGGGGCCAAACCGATCTACCAAAAATGAAGAAACGCATTCATTATGATCTTGATTATATAGATAATTGGTCATTGTTGCTTGATCTTAAGATTGTTTTTTTGACGATTGTTAAGGGCTTTGTGCATAAGAATGCTCATTAATTATAGGAGTCCAAGATTTATCTTGGACGTCCAAGATAAATCTTGGACTCCTACCAGCTCAGGAGTGCAAGGCGTACCTTGCACGGCTTGCTGCTAGTTAGATTGATTTTCTATCAATGCCAACAGCATCGAAATATTCGTCAGCTTGCTATTGGTTGCCAAATAAGCAATGCCTCGGTGAAGGTGTAATTTAAATTGTTCATTGACTGTATTGGCTGAGAGTTCAAAACCATCCTGTTTGCAACGTTGCAGCAACAAAGCAAAGTACAGCTCCGCGTGTCTCCCTCCAAAAACTTTCCATGTCATTTCTATAGGACTATCCGTTTGGAGCTTTTCTTTCGGTGGTATTGATGGATCGTTTAATGAAACGCAAAATGCCCATCGACAGAGAACATTCCAATTTTTAATGCCTGTCTTGCGTTTTAGCATTACTAAATAAGTTTTGGCTTTTTCGGTAAGTCTAACGGTTTCAATTGTCATTGGTATATGGTGCAAGGTACGCCTTGCACTCCGGTGTACATATTTTTCCGGAGTGCAAGGCGCACCTTGCACTTAGAAAAAGTAACCCGGGTTAATAATAGATGAGTCTTTATCTTCTTCGTAGGTAATATGATATTCACGCCCAATCGCCGGCTTGAGGCAGCGGTAATATTTTTTATTAATTTCCTCATCGGTTGATAGCAAAATCACCTGATGACTCGCCTGATAAAAATAGTTATCAACTAAATTTTTGCGGTGCTTGCCATCCAATCGACTGAGTGGCGTATCAATGATTGCCGGTAAGGGACGTCCAGAGGCGCGGCTCAATCCCCATAAAATCGATACCGCAAGTAATTGCCTTTCTCCCGCTGAGAGACTTTCAGGTAACACTTTCTCCTGAGTGGCTGTGTAGAGTGTCAGTGTATAATTTTTCGGCTCAATTTCGATTTTATTTATAAAATGCTCTTTTCGGCTCAATTGCTGAAAACTATCTAAAATCAGTGATTCTAGTTGCAGAATATGTTTTTGTGTGACAGCATGAGCAAATTTTTCTAGGGTGCTGCGTACTTTCTCGGTGTGTTTGATGACACGTTGGGTGGTTTCATTCGTAAATTGTTCCTGCATCTCCGTTTCGGAGACTTCAACCATTTGAGCTTTTCGACGTGCCATTTTACGGCAAATAGCATCATATTCATATTCCAATCTTTTTATCCGTAAATTGGTTTTTTCAATTTCATTTTGTATGTTAGCAAGTCGCTCCGTAATGCCTTCTAAACTTTCTGGGTCAGGAATACTCGCGAGTTGTTGTTCACAAGCGTTGATTTCATCTGTGACGGTTTCGGATTGTGCAATCAGTGTGTTTGCATTTGCAATGATTTGTTTAAAATGCAATGGTACAAAATGCTTGGTGTCAATATTGAGATAACATTCTGTTTCAATATATTTTTCACGTTTTTGTTGTTCCGCTTGAATGAAGGTTTCAACGGCTATCAATGCTGATTGCTTTACCTCATGTTGTTTTAATAACTGAAGTAAAGTAGCATCGCGTTTTTCCAGTTCTTCGTGAAGTCCACTGAGATGTTTGGCTTTTTTTTCGGCAATGGCTTGCTGTTCAGTTTCACGGAGTAAGTGTTGTACCAAGATTAAGGGGGCATCACCCGTTGCCAGTTCACGCAATTGTTCTTCTAAAATAAACAATTTTTCTTGAGCCGTTTTCAGTTGATTTTCAATATTCCCCCTTTGTTCAAAGAGTTCTCCGCCTTCACGACGGTATTCTTCTTTGAGCTTGTCTTGCTCTTTTTTTGCTTGAGTTAAACGACGTTGTGCCTCGGTTTTCTGTTGTGCAATCTCTTTGGCTTTTTTTTCTAGCCGCTCAACTTCTGTTTCTAAGGCAGTGATATTAGCGCGAGTTTGTTGTGATTGGAGTTGTGCTTTGCGTTTACGTTCCAGTGTTAATAAGTCAGTCGATAAACG
>LUTY01002008.1 GCA_001640045.1 Candidatus Thiomargarita nelsonii
CCGTGCGGTTTCTCTGAGTTCAAGCACAGAAAAATTGTAAATTTTTATTAATTTTTGTTAAAAGTTTTTTGTACTATGCATCAACCGTCGGCCGGCTCAGATTACTTAGCACTTGAGAGTCCATTTTTTTGATGTGGAAGGTTAACCACCTCAAGTGTACTTATTAAATTCCATTCAAAAAATAATGTCAAGTTTTTTTTTCTTAAATGAACTTGAAATTCAAACGTTCCCATCCAATGAGCCCAACACCGATGACTCAAATACTGACATTTTATTCAAGTTTCATTTTTATAGACAATTTGACGATTCAAATGCTGACATTTTTTTGAAACGCACGTTTTGAGCCCAATTTGTCCCCATGACTGCTTGAAATTCAAACGTTCCCACTTCTTTTGGAGCGCATAAAGGGCTCCCCGATTTTCACGAATATAGCCAGCATATTGAACACCGATTTTCACAAGCCATTTAACCGTCATATACTAGCCCTAATTAATAGCTATTAAAACACTCACAACCCTTAATAGAACAACACAGATTAAATCAAATATAGGGATATATTATGATGGTTATAAAATTAAAAATGACAAGCTAAATGTTTCCAAACA
>LUTY01002009.1 GCA_001640045.1 Candidatus Thiomargarita nelsonii
TATTCTCGATGTAGATGCAGAACCGGGGGAGGGCTTCCAACTGCTTGAGCAACTCTACCAAAATGAGCGTCTGTCCCAGAACCCTGTGATTATTTATGCTGAACGCGAATTGAGTTTGGATGAACAAGCCCTATTGCAAAGGGTTGGCGAGAGGCTTACCGTTAAAGAAGTTCGCTCGCAGGCACGCTTGTTAGATGAAGCGATCCTCTTTCTCCATCAAGTGGAATCCAAGTTAGCCCCAGACAAACAGCAAATGCTACAACATATGCATGAGAAAAAGGCCATCTTCAAGGATAAAAAGATACTGCTGGTGGATGATGATGTCCGCAATGTGTTTGCCTTGGTGAGTATGCTAGAAGAAAAACAGATGGAAGTTATCGTTGGAGAAAATGGTGTGGAAGCCTTGGCGTTATTATCTCAAGAATCCGATATCGATCTGGTCATAATGGACATTATGATGCCAGAGATGGACGGTTATGAGACGATGCGGAAAATCCGAGAACAATCACGTTTTCATCAACTACCTATCATTGCTCTCACGGCGAAAGCCATGAAAGGTGACAAATCAAAATGTATAGAAGCGGGAGCGAATGATTATTTGACGA
>LUTY01002010.1 GCA_001640045.1 Candidatus Thiomargarita nelsonii
CTTGAAATACAGCCTTACCTCTATCCCATTTAACTTCAAATGGTGATGATCTCACCAATAGTTCTGGTTCGCTTTCCATATCGACTATCATCTCTACACCAAATTCGATATCTGATCCCTCCTCAAAATCATTCCAAGTAGCAATCATAACAATGGGTACGTTATACTTTTCAGCTAGTTCCATTGTTTTATCATAAGTCCGCCCGTTCTGACGTGAAATATAGCGATTTTTACCCCATGATGAGGCAAGCAAATCATCAAAACCGGGCCAAACGCCACCTACTGTAACCTTATTCTGATATGGTCCAGAATTCATTGTGGAATAAAACCAATTCAAATATGCTTCACCCCATTCTTTTCCATCTGTGGCCCAATTTCCATTTGTTGCCTGCACCCATGCATAAAAACCGTCAAAAGCATTATCATGAGCTAAATCATCAGGATTTGGGTCCTTATCAATCAAAGTAATTTGAGTACTCAACTCATTTCGTACCTTTGGCCAGTCAATGAATTGATCAACAGCATTATATGGAAAAATGAACAGCGCTGGATGGCCGTTAATATGAAGATAAGCAGGTGAAGAAAAATATTTCTGAGCGTAACTC
>LUTY01002011.1 GCA_001640045.1 Candidatus Thiomargarita nelsonii
GAAGGCTCGCTAAAAACATTTTTCAGAGCAGTCAAATCCGCCAGTAGTGGGCGAGGTTTAGAACGGGTTTTTATCACAGGCGTCTCACCCGTTCTTATGACTGACATTACCAGTGCTTATAATGTAGCAGAAGACATTTATTTGCGCCCAGTATTTAACGATTTATGTGGCTTTAGAGAATCAGAAATTCGCTCAGTTTTGAAGCAAATTGTCGAAGAATGTAAGCTTTCCCCAGAAAAAGAGCAAGATGCCATGAGCCTAATGCAACAATTTTATAATGGCTACTGTTTTAGCGAGAGAGTTAATGAATTTATTTATAACCCCACCTTAGTGCTTTATTTTTTGAAATATTTTCAACAGGAGTGCCAATTTCCACGCCTGATGTTGGATAACAATTTAGCGATAGATCGGGGCAAACTTGCTTATATCTCTGCCTTACCCAATGGGGAACCCATTATTTCTCAGGCTTTGAATGAGACTCCGCCTCTGAGCCTCTCAGAATTAGCGAATCGTTTTGGTGTTGATAACATGTTAAATGCCTCCAAAGACACCACTTTTATCGTTTCTCTGCTTTATTATTTAGGCATTTTAACCTTTAATGGGG
>LUTY01002012.1 GCA_001640045.1 Candidatus Thiomargarita nelsonii
CAATCAAAACTCAAAGAGGCTATCAAACGGAATAATACTCGCACTGGTAAAAGCTGCATACCAGAAAAAGGTATCAGAGCAACTTATGCCAAGCTGCAAAGACCTAGTTTTTCTGAAGGCTTTGATGCCCTTTATTATGTTACTATTAATGGTGATAATACGTTTACAATCAAGGAATGGTCAAAATGAAATTTGATGACTTTGATGCCAAAATGCGGATATTTGAAACAAGGTATTAATTTCAATGAATTAGCTAATTAGGTGCCGGACGGGGTTTTCTCGTTCCCACGCTCTGCGTGGGAATGCATGCCACGACGCTCTGCGTCGTGTTAACACTTAAAAGTTTCCATCTGCCTATTTATTAAGCTAGCACAATCAGCAGGATTAGCCGCATAGCAAGCTAACAAAGATTCTGCCGTCTTTAACCAATGCGTTTTACCTTTTTTCACGACTTCTGTTAACCCCTCTAAATGATTTTGATCTGCCAACCACTGCTGATAAGCAGTATGTAAGACGGGAAACAACACTTGACGCATTCCTTTGAAATTAGCCATATAAAACAATAAAGCAGAGGACTGCCCTTTTTCCAAAAGTTTAGGCAAAG
>LUTY01002013.1 GCA_001640045.1 Candidatus Thiomargarita nelsonii
CATTCAAAGAATTTTGGCGCGTAAAAGCCGGGCGTACAAACCACATTCGCTCCCACGCTAAGCGAGGAAAGCAACGCACCGATAAGGCCATGAATATGAAACAGTGGCATCACATTTAGGCAGCTATCATTTTTAGTCAGGGCGAGCGTTGTACTAATATTATGGGCGGAGGTATAGAGATTGCTTTGAGTCAGTGGTACGATTTTGGGACGGGATGTGGTGCCTGATGTATGTAGCACTAAGGCGATATCATCTGGCTGTGCAAAGCCACTACATTTGGGACTTTTTTGTGCGTCATCCGTCGAGGCCGGTGTAAGGCTAAAAAGACCCGCCTCAGCCTCTAACATCGGTTGAAGTTCGATGATCGGGATGCCATGCGCCCTTGCAACGGTTCGTGCTGGCTCGAAAACGCCGGCCTGAATAATCAATGCTTTAGCCTTTAGATCGGAGAGATAAAAGTCAAATTCGTCGGCGCGATAGGCGGGGTTGAGCGGTGCGGCGGTGGCTCCGGCGGCGACGGCTAAAAAGGCGACGGCCATTTCTGGGCAGTTGGGTAGGACAATGGCTATGCGGTCATTTCGACCCACGCCAAGGGTATTTAGCG
>LUTY01002014.1 GCA_001640045.1 Candidatus Thiomargarita nelsonii
CGTGAATCAAAAGATAACTCGAATGTCCAGAGAATACTTCGGCAAAGACCTTGAAGCTATGTCTTTTGCGCCTAATTACCACCAATGGATTCTGCATGAGTTCGCTCCCTACATTGGTGAGGATATTGTAGAAGTTGGCGCGGGCACTGGAAATTTTTCCGAACTACTCCTAAACACACAGCACCGGCGGAAACTCGTGGCCTTAGAACCTTCCGCCAATATGTTTGCCGAATTAGAAAAGCGCCTTGCTGGGATTCCAAACGCTGAAGCGAAAAGCGCATTTTTTGGCGACTGTGGTTACCGTGACAGCTTAGATACGGTTTTTTACATCAATGTACTGGAACATATTGAAAATGACGCACAGGAGTTGCTCTATGTTAGAGACAGTTTGAAGTCGGGAGGTTATATCTGTCTGTTTGTTCCTGCTTTGACTTATCTCTACAGTAACTTAGATAAAAAAATTGGGCATTTCCGACGTTACCATAAACAATCATTGGCAGATTTGATGACAGCCAGTGGTTTCAAATTGATCGATATAAAATATTTTGATATGGCAGGTATTTTGCCGTGGTATGTCGCTTTTGTGTTGTTCAAGTATGAAGCC
>LUTY01002015.1 GCA_001640045.1 Candidatus Thiomargarita nelsonii
GGTACCTGATTACTTTTTGCTTGGACGTCTGTATATTGATCAGTCTCGCCCCGTTGAGGCTCTTCGCCTATCCGAAATGAGCAAAGCCCGTACCTTACTAGAATCCTTAGCGGCTAAACTCGCCGCCCAACAAAGTGGGCTCACCACCGCCGAGCAACAACAATTGCAAGACTACGAGGCTCGTCTGGCTTTTTTGAACAATAGTATCGGCAAAACTTTAAAAGACAATCGCTTAGAAGAAAAGCTCGTGTTGGAAACCGAAAAAAACCAACTGGTTATCCAACTGGCCCGGTTCGAGCGTGAGTTAAGAGCCAAATACCCCAAATATGCCCAACTCAGCGAGGTACAAATAATCGGTGCGAAAGAAGGTGCTAAATACTTGCCAGCGGACGCGGTGCTGATTAGCTACCTCGTCAACAAAAATGAAGTGTTAGCCTTTACTTTACAATCTGACGGCACACTCACCGCGCACAACTTAGGAGAAATTCCAAACATCGAAAAAGACCTAGAAACCTACCGTCGGCTATTGTCTTTAGGGATTCAAGTACAAGAGGAATCAGCACCCTCTTCCCACGAAAATAGACCTTTTCGACTCAAAAAACC
>LUTY01002016.1 GCA_001640045.1 Candidatus Thiomargarita nelsonii
ACTCGTTGCCAATGTCCACTGGAATCTATGTCAGGTGCATGAGGCTCACTACCTATTGCTGTTGGATAAAACAATAATTCAGCGCCTTGTAAAGCCATGATTCGCGCAGCTTCTGGAAACCATTGATCCCAACAAATTCCAACACCAATGACACCATAGCGCGTTTTCCAAACTTTAAAGCCTGTATCTCCCGGATTAAAATAAAATTTCTCTTGATAACCCGGACCATCGGGAATATGGGTTTTGCGATAAATCCCTAATTGGCTGCCATCGGCATCAATCAACATGATCGAATTATAATAAGCATTATTGGCGCGTTCAAAAAAACTGATTGGCAAGACGACATTGAGTGCGGCAGCCAAGGCACTGAAACGTGTGAGCAAGGGATTATCTTGTGCGGGTTTGGCATAGGCAAAATAGTCCTCTTTTTGGTCTTTACAAAAATAGGGCGTTTCAAAGAGTTCTTGTAGTAAAATAATCTGTGCCCCCTGTTCAGCGGCGCGACGCACTAGGCTTTCTGCTTTATTGAGATTAGCAGCAATGTCCCAAGTGCAAGCCATTTGGGTGGCGGCGACGGTTACGGTGGTCATAGTTAATCGATGG
>LUTY01002026.1 GCA_001640045.1 Candidatus Thiomargarita nelsonii
GGACGTGTTAGGTATTGAACGAATCGGCCTCTTTGACAATTTCTTTGAACTCGGCGGCCATTCCCTACTCGCCACGCAAATCATCTCACGGATACGAGAAACCTTCTCAATCGAACTACCACTGCGCCACTTATTTGAATCCCCAACGATAGCCGGTTTGAATGAACACCTTAAAGACTCTCGCCATGACCACTCACTACCCCCAATAACGCCTCTGAACCAAGACCAACCACGGCCCCTATCTTTTGCCCAACAACGACTATAGTTTTTAGAACAACTTGAAAGTAACAGTGCGACCTATAATATGCCATCGGCGCGGCGCTTAGAAGGACAACTCAACCGAGCCGCCCTTGAACAAAGTTTGCAAACCCTAGTACAACGCCATGAAACACTACGAACCACCTTTCAAACGGTTGAGGGACAACCACAAATAGTCGTTTCTCCCGTTGAAGATTGGTCATTGAACGTGATTGACTGGCCAGACGCTGAAAGCCTCATTAATGAAGAAGCACAACGTCCCTTTGACTTAGAAAAGGGACCTTTATTCCGTGCCACCTTGCTACAATTAGGTGTTGACTCACACGTTCTACTGTTGACCATGCACCACATCATCTCTGATGGATGGTCAATCGGAATATTAAACCGCGAACTATCGACACTTTATAATGCCATATCTCAAGGCCAACCCTCCCCCTTACCCCCGCTGCCCATCCAATACGCCGACTATGCCCACTGGCAACGGCAATGGTTAACCGGAGACCTTCTTGAAACCCAACTCAACTACTGGAAAAAACAACTGGCAGGCGCACCAGCCCTACTTGAACTACCCACCGACCATCCACGTCCACCGATTCAACACTATCGAGGACAAACCGCATCACTACAACTTTCGCCTGAACTCACTCAACAGTTGAAAAACCTCAGTCAGCAAGCCGGAACCACCTTGTTTATGACACTGCTCGCCGCATTTGCCACATTACTCTCTCGCTACAGTGGCCAATCCGATCTAGTGATCGGCTCGCCCATCGCCAATCGTACCCACCATCAAACCGAATCACTGATTGGCTTGTTTCTGAACACCTTGGCATTACGCATTGACCTATCTGGAAATCCGCGTGTTGACGAATTACTCCGGCGAATCAGACAAGTCGCCCTAGACGCTTATGCCCACCAAGATATCCCGTTTGAAAAATTAGTTGAAGAACTACAACCAGAGCGTTCACTGAGTCATAGCCCCTTGTTCCAAGTGATGCTGGTTTTCCAGAATACACCCACTTCGGCTTTCGAGCTTGATGGAATAACCCTCACGCCTCTGAAGAATGAGACCCTTACCACCAAATTTGACTTAAATTTCCATTGGGGCGAAACCCCTCAAGGTCTCTGGGGAAACCTGTTCTACAATAGCGAATTATTTAACAAAAAAACGATAACTTGGATGCTAGGACAGTTCCAAACTTTGCTGGAAAACCTTGTCACGGCCCCGGAGAAGCGACTCTCAAGCTTACGGCTCTTAACCGAAACGGAACGTCACCACCTGAGCACCCGTGGTAATCTCGTTCATCCAACCAATCCCTTTATTGAATTTGAAAAACGTGAACAGACCCTTCCAGCGCGGTTTGAACAACAAGTTAGAAAATCTCCTGAACAGATAGCGGTCAAAACCAAGCGTTATACCTGGACTTACCGTGACTTAAATGACAAAGCCAATCAGGTGGCCCAAGCCCTTTTGGAGCCAGCTAAAGAAGAAAGAGTAGCATTACTATTTGAACCGGATGCGCCTATGTTGGTAGGCATAATGGGTGTACTTAAGGCCGGCAAAACTTATGTACCACTCGATCCTGACTTACCTAGTGAGCGGCTTGAGTACCTTGTGCAAGATTCACAGGCGAGTGCTATTTTAACCAATGACCTGAATCTAAGCCTCGCACAAGCGTTGACAAGCAATACTCTTCGGCTCATCAACCTTGATGAAATCAAGTTAGTGGCCTCCAGAGATGAGATTCAATCCACCCTTTCGGCAGATAGCATTGCCTACATACTTTATACCTCGGGTTCGACCGGACAGCCAAAAGGGGTTTTACAAAATCATCGTAACGTGCTGCATTTCATTAGAAATTACACAAATAATCTGCATATCACTACCAATGATAAGCTGACCTTGCTATCATCGTACAGTTTTGATGCGGCTATGGTGGATATTTTTGCAGCCTTGTTAAATGGTGCGACTCTCTATCCAATCAACCTCTTCGATACGAACTTAGCCCCGTGGTTAATTGAGCAAAACATAAGCCTCTACCATTCAACCCCGACAGTTTATCGGCATTGGATCAATAACCTCACGAATCAAAAAAAATTTCCCTCGTTGCGTTTAGTGGTTTTAGGGGGAGAAGCGGTTGAACAAAGCGAGGTTGAGTGCTATAGAAATCACTTCGCTAACGACTGTTTCTTTGTCAATCTGTTTGGTTCCACCGAGTCAAGCATCAATTCATTCCATTTCATCAACCACCAAACTGAAATCACGCACCAAGCGGTACCCGTCGGCTATCCCGTTGAGGAAACAGAAGTTTTATTGCTCAATGAGGCAGGTGAAGAGACGGACATTTACGGCGAAATTGTGATAAAAAGTCCCTATCTGGCTCTCGGCTATTGGCAAAAACCTGAGATAACACGGGCAGTCTTCATTACCGACGGGAATCAGCCGCGTTTTTATCGCACCGGTGATATGGGACGTTTACGTGCCGATGGTAGTATTGAATTTGTAGGTCGAAAAGATTTTCAGGTCAAGTTGCGGGGTTTTCGTATTGAGTTAGGAGAAATTGAGGCTGTCCTAAGCCAACATCCGGCTGTACAAGAGACTGTGGTCAGGCTCCGGGAAGAACCCGCTGGCGAGAAACGCTTAGTCGCTTATTGGGTATCCAACCAAGCACTGGCGACTGATACAATTGAGTTACGCCGTTTTCTTCAAGAAAAACTCCCCAATTACATGATACC
>LUTY01002018.1 GCA_001640045.1 Candidatus Thiomargarita nelsonii
ACTTGCGATTTATCAAAACCCTCTCATCATTTCGTAAGTCCACACCACTGTGTACCCACCGCCACCAAGGTTTTTTATAATTCGCAATTTGCTCGGCTTCTGCTCCATGCGCCGCGAGATCGCGCAAACGTTCCTGGTGATTATTCAAGGTTTTATCGGCGATGACCAAACCTGTCCGTGCATTTTGGTCAAATTGATAGCCCAGAAAATCAAAACCATGATCCACACGCCCAATATAAGTCTTATCGGGAGGTTTTTCTATCCGATACGCCGAGACAATCGCATTGGCACGTTTAATCGCCAAGCGTCACAATGCGCGAGTCGGCGACAACACCACCCAATCATCCATAAAACGCGCCTAAAACCAACCCGAATGAGTCAAAGCATCATCCAAAGGTTTGAGATACACAGCACCCATCAAAGGCGAAAGTGGGCAACCATTACTTCTGCCCAGCCGAATTTCCCTTAAATTCCCATTCTCATCCACCAAATGTTGTAAATACCCATCCACCAAACGTAACACCGCTTTTTCCCGGATCAACTGACACAACGTCAACATAAGCGACTCATGATGAATATTAGCATAAAACCCTTTGACATCGC
>LUTY01002019.1 GCA_001640045.1 Candidatus Thiomargarita nelsonii
ATATTGCAGTGCCCGCTTAGGATTTTGCTCCCAAAAATAGATACCGTGTCCTAACCAGTCGTAATCGTTTGTGCTTGGCTTTAAATGTTCCTCGCCATTAATGACCTTTAAACCGGTTTCTTTGTCACAGCTATGGAACCCTAAGACAACAGAGGGAAGGGTGCTGTATTTATAAATCATCTCAGTTTACCATTAGAAGCATTTTTGGAGAGCGTTCTTAAGGTTCTTTTAACATAATCATCGATGCCGGAATCCTTCAAATACCTCTGAGCTTTTTCTTTGGAGGCAGTGATTTCTTTGGTAAGCTCTCTGATAGCTTTTATTTTATCTTTTTGAGTCAGTGTGTCCATTTTCTATCTCTTTCTGTTTAGCTGCGTCATCAAGTATTGAAAAGGGTTTTTCTTGGGTTGAACTGTTTAGCTTAATTTTTATTTGTCTTTGTTCAGTAAAACCTAAGCTAAGACCAGCAAATCAATGTCTCCTCCAGCAATTCTAATTGTCTCATTTTACCTTAGACGATGTGCAACTTTTTTAAAATTCTTTGCAGAGCTAATACCTTCGCCAAGTCAGAAAATGACGTCATTTTCGTTAAGTTCCCTACGG
>LUTY01002020.1 GCA_001640045.1 Candidatus Thiomargarita nelsonii
AAATTTTTGCATCAAATCAAAGCATCAAATCTTGAGTTTTTAACCGAGGGCAAGGAAACACATCTTGCCGATCAGGCGAAGCTAACAAGTTGTCGAAAGTTCTTTTATCTCCCAAAACAACAAAGGTATAGGGAAATAAATTGTATAATAAGCGACTTTCACTCTGAGTGTTTTCGCCCACATTCACGCCTCCTCCAGAACAGTCAATACATTCTTTATAAAGAACATCCTCTCCATTACCTTTTGGTAATCGAGGTGCCTTGATGGCGAGACACTCTGGCCTATAGAGAATATCCCAGTTACCCATTGGCAATTGATGATTTTTGATGTTATCAGAAAGATTTGCGACTACCAACTGGTCTGTTTCAGAACAGCCTTTGCCTTCACTACGCATAAAGACTAGAACCTGATCTTTTTCGCAGTACTGATCCAAGACTTCAATATTCGTCTGTGGTTCCATAGAAGTTAATTTTAGATAAAGAAACCGTAAAAATTTGAGATATCCTTGATGCATTTTGATGATGTTTTTAATTTCAGCTACACTTAAGCCTGAAATTCTTTTCCACTCGGTCAGATGGGGATGCTGATCCACATCTGCAACA
>LUTY01002021.1 GCA_001640045.1 Candidatus Thiomargarita nelsonii
CGGAAGTCACTTGTACCAGTACGGGAAATTGGGAAGACCAAGACTTTAAATCCTCATCAGGCGTTAAGATTACAAGGGTGGTTTGTTGGGGAATTTGAGAGGGTTTTAAGTTTAAATTTTCTGGGATTCGTATTCCATAATCTAGGGAGGTATTTGTAGGAAGTTCAGCTATAGCTTTAATCCCTTTTTGGGGATCACGTCCCACATCCAAAACGCCCAGTGCGCCTGCCTTAGAAAAAGCCAATGTTAAAGGGACATCTGGTGTTTCAAAGGGAGAGACTACAATAATGCGATTATTTTCTATTGTGTCATCAGGAGGTGCTTTAAGAGGTTTCAATTGGTTTTCCTTTCTTTTTACAGATACATTTCGCTTATTTTTTTTCGGAGTATGTAGCCACTCCTAAAAATATTTATGTAGGCATAAAAGGCACAAAGCTCCGCTCAGTACTCAGAACCTCACGAATATTCCAGAGTACAAAGCGGAGCGGATATATAGTTTTTCAGAAAATAGGAGTCGGCCAGATTTATCTTGGACGTCCAAGATAAGGAACGTGCATGAAATAACTTAGTCAACTTTAAAGGCAAACCTGCCAGGGTTTG
>LUTY01002022.1 GCA_001640045.1 Candidatus Thiomargarita nelsonii
AATTTTGAGCCAGAGGACGGTATTTGGGCGCGGCGGAGTAACCGTGCTTGGGTTCATTTGGATAAGTTTTCGGTCAATAGCATGGTAACTGGGGACCTAGATGGTAGCGGTCAAGACGATCTGATTGTCGATTTTAATGCGCCCAACGGGGGAATTTGGGGATGGATGAATAACACGACTTGGCTTCAGTTGGATTCGTTCTCGGCAGAGAGCATGGTGATCGGAGATATAGATGGTAGCGGTCAAGATGATGTGATTATGGATTTTGGCCCCTCAGAAGGTGATGGTATTTGGCTGTTTTTGAATAATAATACTACTTGGATTCAATTGCACACCAAATCGGCAGAGAGCATGGTGATCGGAGATATAGATGGTAGTGGTCAAGATGATGTGATTATCGATTTTGGTACTGGTATTTCGGTGCTGATGAATAACAGCAATTGGGTTCATTTGCACGATAAATCGTCAGAGAGTATGGTGAGTGGAGATATAGATAGTAACGGTCAAGATGATGTGATTATTGATTTTGGCACTGGCTCGGGGATTTTGGTGTGGATGAATAATAGTGATTGGGTTCAATTGCACGAGGAGTCGGCTGAG
>LUTY01002023.1 GCA_001640045.1 Candidatus Thiomargarita nelsonii
CTGATTCAGACAAAAAAAATTAAAATACCCTAAAATTCATGATTCAGTACTTAATCAGTGCTATCAAGGCCGCCTTCGTGATTGTTCAAACGCGAAATTTTGCTGTCCTGGTGAGCAGGAGAGGACTTGAGAGCATTGTTGTTATTGAGACTTCAAGGTTTTTATTCGTTGTTGACCATTCGTTGTACTCACCACCGCGACAAAGTTTAAACCCTATAGCGTCCGCCTTTTTTAATGAACTGGCGCTTGGTTGCTGTCAACGCTTTGACTTGTCCTCTCCGCGCTTTTATTCTAATTGTGTAATTTCGGCACTGGTGAAAAATCCGTCTATTTTTCTATGCTCATCACAAATACGCGCTTCGTTTCGTTTAATTTGCTCTGGCGTGACGACTTCTGAATGACAAGCGGGACAAACGGCGTATTCAATATTTTCTAATGAAAAATCATGTCCTTTATAGGAGTAATGTTCTACCGTTTTTTTTGGAATTAAATGAGCTGATTCACACATAGGACATTTTTCCTGATTCATAACTAGCCCCTTATCTTGAAAGATGAAAAGAACCCACAGAAACAGTAGTCAGCTTAAACCCCATACAACAC
>LUTY01002024.1 GCA_001640045.1 Candidatus Thiomargarita nelsonii
CGACAGGTCCAAACTCATTTGGCATCTTATATCGGTTTTTCAACTGTCGTATGCGGATGCAGAAGATGTTGTACAAGATGTGGCTATTGATTGTCTGTCTGCTGATAGTTTTGAAGGAAAAAGTAGTGAATTTTCCTACCTCAAGTCGATAGCAAACCACAAAGCGATAGATTTGATTCGTCAGCCTCATCAATAGGGACAAATAATACTTTTTCCCTATTGATGAGGCTGACGAGGCCGAAGCGGGTTACGATGATTTGGAACACTTAGTTGTGCAAATTGATCTTAAGCGACTTTGGAAAATCTGCCTAGCATTGTATCCAGAAGAGATATGCGTACTTCAACTCCAAGCTGAGGGTTATACGATCGGGGAGATTGCCAGAACAATTGGAAGGACCGAAGGGGCAACTAAAGCTTTTATATATAGCTGCCGTCAAAAATTTCAAAAATTATGTGAAAAATACCGGGATTAAGTAGAAGCAAGGATCAACGTCAATAATACTCATAAGTACTGAATCATGATGCTTATTTCCAATAATATTTTACTTCTACTTTGTCAGATTCTCATAAATTTTCGTAGGGTGGATACGCTATCGCTTA
>LUTY01002025.1 GCA_001640045.1 Candidatus Thiomargarita nelsonii
CCACACAATTGATAAAAAAAGGCGCATCCTCTAAAACCTCTAACATTTGTTCCGCATACGCTTTCCAATCAGTGGCTAAATGTAGATAGCCCCCGAATTTTATTCGTTGCCCCAATAACTTGACAAATTCGGCTTGTAACAATCGGCGTTTATCATGCCGCCTTTTTGGCCAAGGATCGGGAAAAAACAGGTAAACGCTATCCAAACTATGCGCTGGCAAATGGCGTTGCAAGATTTCCACGGCATCAGCACACATCACCCGAACATTGCACAACTCGGCGGCTTCTATCTGCAATAAGAGATGACCAACGCCGGGACGATACATGTCAATACCTAGATAATCATTCTCAGGATGCGCCTTTGCCATCGTCACCAAAGCCTCACCATTCCCAAAACCGATTTCCAAGTGTTTTTCGGCGACTCGCCCAAATAAGGCATTTAAATCTAGCACCTTGTCAGTCTCCACGCCGTAATGAGGCCATAAAATCTCTAGGGCGCGTTGTTGACCAGCGGTGATACGTCCACGACGGACACAACTATGAATCATTTTATCAGTTATCAGTTATCAAAAAAACAGATCATTTAATGGTGAGGAAGCCG
>LUTY01002036.1 GCA_001640045.1 Candidatus Thiomargarita nelsonii
TGCTCGCTGTTTAAGTTGCTGCCATTTGTCTGAGTCGAGTCGGCTGCTGTGGCGTTGGAACTTGGGTTGTGCGAGGCTATTAGGATTTTTGGCCAAAGGCAGTGTCGGTGCCGGCGGTAAAGTATTGAGACGCTCTAACCAATAGCTCAATGAACGTTGATACCATTCTGTCTCTTGCCATGCCTGTTCGGTGAAAATATAGTCCCGAAATGACAATTCTAGCGGTGGCAATTTTTGTTCCGGCTGATGGTAAAAATGTAGCAGATCTCTCCCAATAATCCGCATTCCCCAAGCATCGGCAATCAGGGCATCAAAGCTGATGTGCAGCCGAATACGTTGTTTGTCCAGAATCGAGGCCCGAATTTCAAACAAAGGCCATTGATCCGCCGGCAGCACTTGATGGGACATTTCTTCACGAATGGCTTCAAGTTCAGTGTGGGATTGATCAGATAAATTTTTGATCTTGATTTGATAGGGGGGTAGTTGTTCAAGAATCTGTTGTTGCCCAGAGTCTAATACGATCATCCGCAACATTTCATGACGTTCGATTAACTTTTGCCATGCTTGATTAAAGCGATCCAAATCCAAATCACGACAATCCACTTCAATATAACCATGAGTCGCAACATTACCTAATTCAAAAGTACCAGTACGACCTAACCAGTAAGCCTGTTGAATTTCCGTCAATGGGAAAGGCTCATAACGCTCTTCAGGTTTTGCCACGATAGTTGGTAGTGAAATTGAGGTTTTTGGCTGCGGTTTCGTTGCAGTGATTTTCTCTGCCAATTCGGCTATTTTGGGATTGTCAAATAAATCGCGCAAAGATAATTCAATATCGAATAGTTTTTGTATCTTTGAGATCACCTGGATCGCAAGGAGGGAATGCCCACCCAGTTCAAAAAAGTCGTCGTAGATGCCAGGATTATTAACCCCTAAGATTTCTGACCAAATATCAGTCAGGGTTTCTTCAACCTGGTTACGAGGTGGCGCATATTCATTATCCACACTCATTCTAGCGTTTTCTGGTGCCGGCAATTTCTTGCGGTCGATTTTTCCACTGGGCGTTAGGGGCATTTTTTCAAGGATGACAAAACTGGAGGGTACCATATAGTCAGGCAATTGCCCTTCTAAGTAAGTCCGCAGTTTTGGCACTAGATTCCTTGTCAACCGATCCTGGAGCGGATTATTAGCATACTGCTCCCATGGTTTTTGATGAGTCTTTTCAGGATAGGCTACTATTTGACCAGCTTGTTTAAAAATANTAGCCGCGTTAGTCACTTGTGCATCCCAAACATCTTGTCCTGTCCAATACCAATAACAACTGGTTTCGGCGGCATAAAGAAGACGTTTCAAAGCCTCCATCAGTCCCCCATCCTGCCCGGCATCTTCAAGAGAATGTACCACATTCTGAAAAGCGGTTAATACCGCCCAACTGTTAAGATCAGGCGAATAATCTTTTTCCAGCCATGAAAACCATTTAGTCAATTGCGGATCGCCATTATCCGCGCCCGCCCACGATCCTGGCTCAACATGGACAGCATTCTTAGGATCAACCGGAAATTGATGGAGATAATCTTTAATAGTAATCAATTGAAAGCGAGGATCCGTTTGGCACATTTTAACCAGACGCCCTGTATTAGCAGTATAATAACTATCCGCGCCGCCACCGTAATTGTCGCCGTCAGAATGTAGCACAAAAAAGGGCGGATGTTTCGGATCAAAAGCCTTGCTTTGGCAAATTTTATCATAAATCTGCCCCATCACCATTTCATACTGTAAAGCACCATAACCACCACGAGCATCCTCATTGCCCAGATAACGCTCTGCTGGGACTCCGATGATTTCATGGCGTTGTCCTTGATGATCCTCATAATAGAGAATACAAGGCTTTAAGAGTTGCGGCGAAATCTTGCTCGCTGCCCAAATATTCTGAAGTTGTAGCCAATCAGTGACAGGCGCATTTTCTTGATCGGCAAGATTGGGTGGCAGCATACCTTCGCCCGTGCCACCGTAAGGATAATCTTTGCAAGCGCGGAAATGGTGAATGGAGTCGTAGAGAATAGCTTTCACGCCCGCCTGTTTGAGTGCTGGAATCATGTGTGGATGAAAAGCGGTTTCGGGCGGGAACATGACATCACTGGCTTCTACGCCAAAAGTGTCGCGGATGATTTTTCGATGCCATTCGATTTGTCCCACGATGTCGCGGGCTGGAATCAGTGACATCAGGGGATGAAAAAAGCCAAAGGCGGTAAAATCGACGCGAGGATTACCAAAAGCGGTTTTAGCTTGGGCGAGGCTACGGAGTTCGTGATTCCAATTAGCAAAGGCACCGTGTCCACGCCCGGTTTCGGCACAACGATGAAGCTGTTCAATCAATGAGCCTGACCAACTGGTTGATAAGCCTGCATGAGACAAGCCACCGTTGATATATTGCCACACCGCTGCGGGAATAAAGTGCGTATAGGGACCACCACGACTGCCAAAAATGTCATCTTTTTCCCCATCCCAATAGTCTAAATCAGTCACATTATAATAGGGCTGATGCATGTGCTTGTGGATGCCGAAATAGATGACGGGCTGATTAGATTCTCCCAAGGTAATGGGCGGGATTTTTTCTACCGGCTGCGATTGCCTTGCTTGGGGCGTGTCGCTATCCGTGATCTGGAGTTCGCGGTGGAGAGTGCGCCAATCGTCGGAACTGGCTGTGGCAAAATCAGCGACACGACAAGCTTCGATTTGTAGATAGGCAATGCCAGCGTGATAGGCTTCGGGCGGTACTTGGATATGATAATCACCTTTGCCTTTGTCAATGACATGCTGTTCCTTAACAATCCATTCCCAGTTATCATTGTGGCGTACAATGACTTGTGCGAATGGTACTTTACCGTTAGCCGTCATGATGACAGTAAAGCCTTTGCCGACTTCTGCGGTTTTGGGTAAATCTATTTTTTCAATGCTTGTGAAGATCATATATATTAGTGCAAGGTACG
>LUTY01002027.1 GCA_001640045.1 Candidatus Thiomargarita nelsonii
TCAAATGAGTTTCTTTTTTAGCCCATCCATCGCCGATCTGATCGTGCTTTCGATTGCCAATGGCGGCGGCTTTGCCATCAATTATGAGTATCAATACCGAGCCAGTCTCACGCCCACTTCAGCAAGGGTCAAAATTCACTGGGGAGAAATTGACCAGTTTATTGGTACAAATACGCCGACTGGGACATTTGTGTCGCCAACGGGGATCAATGAATTGGTACGGCAGATGAGTGCAAATCAGTCCATATCTATTCAATTGGTGGGTGATAGTGGTCATTTAGCTGCTATTCTTAAACGGGTAACGGCTTTGATCCGGGAAAGTTGTTTTAAGCCAATTTCTTCTACGGGCATGAGTCTGGTGCCAGTTGTTTAATATATATTATAAGTAGATACACAAAAGTTTTTTAACATATCATCGCAGCTAAAGAAATCCGATTTTTTCAAAAAATCGGATTTCTATCGACGTTTAAAAATGTTAAAAGATTTACGTGTACCTACTTATCTTATATATATAGTTTTTTGTTTAGCTGGACTGGATTTGCAATCCAGTCCGTAACGTTTTTTGTTTTAAACCTACCTTAAACATACTTTATTTTTCAA
>LUTY01002028.1 GCA_001640045.1 Candidatus Thiomargarita nelsonii
CTGACTATGTTGAACAACTCACTAATGGTGAAGTGAAAGGCAAAACGGGTTCTTTGACGGCTTTACCGATTATTGAAACCCAAGCCGGTGACGTGTCAGCTTTCGTACCGACTAATGTGATTTCGATTACTGACGGGCAAATCTTTTTAGAAACTGATCTGTTTAACGCAGGTATTCGCCCAGCCATTAACGCGGGATTATCGGTATCGCGTGTGGGTGGTGCGGCGCAGACTAAAATTATTAAAAAGCTCGGCGGTGGTGTGCGTTTAGACTTAGCGCAATACCGTGAATTAGCTGCTTTTGCCCAATTTGCTTCTGACTTAGACGAAAATACTCGTAAACAAATTGAACGTGGTCAACGGGTGACGGAGCTAATGAAGCAAAAGCAATATTCACCTTTGACTATTGCGGAGATGGCAGTGTCCTTATATGCCGCGAATGAAGGCTATTTGGATGATGTAGAAGTGAAAAAAGTGGTTGATTTTGAAAACGCTTTGCACAGTTACATGAAAGCCAATCATGCACAATTGCTGGAAAAGATTAATGAAAGTGGCGATTACACGGATGAATTAGCTAAGGGTTTTAAAACCGCTTTGGAGG
>LUTY01002029.1 GCA_001640045.1 Candidatus Thiomargarita nelsonii
GCTCATGCGCTTTATTAAGTTTGTGTATGAACAAGATTTGGAAGGGGTTGATGAAATTGACTTAAGCCAACGGAATTTAATGAATACCCTGAAAGGTAAATTCTTAGAGATGGTCGTCGAAGTGACCATGATGAAGTTTAACCATGAGCTTATGCCAGGTGCTTGGTTTGGACAAACGGGTCAAGTCGAGGTACCCTTATTCCAATTTGTGAAAACCACAACCGTCAAAGCTTCCAAAACCAAGGCTTATCAGATTGATGTGTTCGGCAAAGAAGAAAAGCGTCATAAAGTCTGGCTGTGTGAGTGCAAATATACCAAAACTCCAATGGATTTGACGCAAGTTAAAAAGCTTGAGAGTGCCGCACAGGTGTTGATTAAAACGCATGAGGAAGAGGGCACCGAAGTGCCTGAGATACACCTGTGGCTGGTTTCGGCCGGTGGTTTCGCCGGCAAGGTGCTCACTTATATCGAGTCGCGGGCGGATATTTATTACTCCGATTATGACGGAATTAACAACCTCTTTAAGGCTTATGGCGGTAATTATTCCATTCCTCAGTTTGCCGAGGATGATGGATAAGTAATAAAACCGGAATATTGTTC
>LUTY01002030.1 GCA_001640045.1 Candidatus Thiomargarita nelsonii
ATCCTCCTCCTCGATTATTGGCAAGTGACTTGTGTGACTTGCTTGAAACCTATCTTGAGCCGCAACAAGTCAAAGAAGTTTATCATGCCTACTTATTCAGTGCCGAAGCCCACCACGATCAATGGCGGAGAACGGGTGAACCTTATATTTTTCACCCTCTGGCTGCGGCCTATATTTTAGGTCAAATGCGCCTGGATACTCAAACACTGTGCGCGGCTCTTTTACATGATGTGATTGAAGATACGGACATCACTAAAGAACAACTGGTCAGTGAGTTTGGCGAAAAGGTTGCCGAGTTAGTTGATGGTGTGAGCAAAATTTCCTCCATACACTTTGAAAACCGTGAACAAGCGCAGGCGGCCAGTTTTCGCAAAATGTTATTGGCTATGAGCCGCGATATTCGTGTGATTATCGTTAAACTCGCAGATCGCCTCCACAATATGCGGACCTTAGGCGCAATGGAGGCGGCATCACGGCGACGTATTGCTGGTGAAACTTTGGAAATCTATGCGCCGCTTGCTAAGCGCTTAGGCATGAATGCTATTTGTATCGAACTGCAAGAACTGAGCTTTGCAATGCTCTATCCATTTCGCTACCGAG
>LUTY01002031.1 GCA_001640045.1 Candidatus Thiomargarita nelsonii
AATCTCCCCCCAAATCAAAGAAATCATCGTGGATACTGATTTGCTTCACCTTTAAGACTTCAGTCCAGAGTCGGACTAACTGTTCTTCTGTCGGAGTACGAGGTGCCACATAGTCTTTTTTCACACTGTCAGACAAAGTCGTTTCGGGTGAAGGCAAGGCATTACGATCCACTTTACCATTTGGAGTCAAGGGCAGCGCATCCAAGCGCATATACGTCGCTGGAATCATGTACGCGGGCAGTTTTTGTTGTAAGTAATGGCGTAACGACTCCGTGATAGAAGTTGACTGATGTGAAGACTGTATCAATTGCTGAGTCTGCTCCAGTGCAATACCCCCGCCCAAAAAACTATGCAGCAGAATTTGATTGGAATCCAGCTTGAACATTTCTTGGTATGGTTCAAAATCCATGTTACCAATGGGACAAAGCCCAAGTTCATGCTTAGGGGCTATTTCCATTAACAATTGGCTCATATAACCAGCCTCTAACAGACAAAAATCTCTCGCCCAATCACCATAAAGCGGCGTAATCGCATCCAGTTGCCCAACCAAAAACAAGCCAAAGGCGGATTGCTCAAAAATGCGTTGATTGAAACCGCCAT
>LUTY01002032.1 GCA_001640045.1 Candidatus Thiomargarita nelsonii
TCTTTAGAAAGCTATGGGCCTCATTGAGACAGAAAAGCTATGGTGAAAAAACATGAAAAAATGTCCTTTTTGTAAAGATGGTTTTTTAGAAAGAAAAACCATTAATGAAACTTACACATACAAAGGACACACATTTGAGGTTGAACAACCCGGAGAGTGGTGTAATGTATGTGAAGAGGGCATTCTTAAGGGTGCCGATCTTAAAGCCACCGAAAAACAGATACGTGATTTTCAGTCACAGGTAGATGGCTTGTTGACTTCTAGCGAAATTAGGAAGATTCGTAATAAATTAAAACTAACCCAAAAACAGACGGCAGAACTTTGTGGCGGAGGCCCAAATGCTTTCAGTCGTTATGAACGTGGCGAAGCGACTCCAATGCGTTCGACTAGTAACTTGTTACGTTTACTGAATAATCATCCTCAATTGTTGAATGAACTCATGCATCTTGAAATACTATAGTAGTACAACTAATTAAGAAATAAACGAATTTTTTAACAATTCAATTCGTTTATTTCTTAATTAGTTGTACTAATGTATGTCTCTTATCCTCGTTCCCACGCTCTGCGTGGGAATGCATTCTGGGACGCTCCGCGTCCCGC
>LUTY01002033.1 GCA_001640045.1 Candidatus Thiomargarita nelsonii
CCCATCAAACCGGGCAATTGTATGCAACTACGTCAAATCCCAATGGGCAGTTTAGTACATTGTGTAGAACTGAAACCCGGCAAAGGTGCTCAAATGGCGCGAAGTGCTGGTACTTCTGCACAACTCATCGCTCGCGAAGGCCGATATGCCACACTACGATTACGCTCAGGCGAAATTAGAAAAGTCCTTACAGACTGTCGAGCCACCATTGGCGAGGTTGGCAATGCAGAACACAGCCTTGAGTCGTGGGGCAAGGCGGGTGCCACTCGATGGCGAGGCATACGACCCACGACACGAGGGGTCGCCATGAACCCCATTGACCATCCTCATGGTGGTGGTGAAGGACGTAGCTCTGGTGGGCGACACCCTGTCACTCCTTGGGGTTTCCCGACCAAGGGTGCTAAAACTCGTCATAACAAGCGTACAACAAAAATGATTGTGCGCTCACGGTAAAATTCGACAGCAGGAGTCCAAGATTTATCTTGGACTGATAACTGATAACTGATAACTGATATGCCACGTTCAATTAAAAAAGGGCCTTTTATCGACCTTCATCTACTCAAGAAAGTTGATAAGGCTATTGCAACTAAAAGCAAACGT
>LUTY01002034.1 GCA_001640045.1 Candidatus Thiomargarita nelsonii
GATGATGCCTCTCAGCCTTGGGGCCTCAAAATCTTACGTGTTGATATTAAAGACATCACTCCGCCTCAAGATTTAGTTGATGCCATGGGACGGCAAATGAAGGCTGAGCGTGATAAACGTGCGACTATCTTAGAGGCGGAAGCTTACCGACAGGCAGAAATTCTGCAAGCGGAAGGTGAAAAACAGGCCGTTATTTTAGAGGCCTACGCGCGAAAAGAAGCCGCGTTTCGTGATTCGGAAGCCAGAGAACGTTTTGCCCAAGCGGAAGCCAAAGCCATCAAGGCGATATCAATCGCAATAAACAATGGCAATCTGCAAGCGGTTAATTATTTGATAGCTATCAGGTATATGGGCTCTGTCAATCGGCTGGCCACTTCCGATAATCCCAAGCTGCTACTCTTGCCTTTAGAAGCGGCGGGTATCATAGGTGCCCTTGGCGGTATTAAAGATATTATCAAAAATGCTGCTTTTGCTAAAAAAATATAATCGCATTGCAAGTACCTATAGTATTTCAGATAAATATTTTAGCTAAGTACTGAACCATAAGTTTTAATGTATTTTGGAGTCCAAAGCGGCAGCATGGATTACTACGAAGTCGTC
>LUTY01002035.1 GCA_001640045.1 Candidatus Thiomargarita nelsonii
AGCATCTACCAATTTACCAGGCGTAGAAACATCATAAACATGATTGACGAATTGAGCATAAGCCGTTATCACAGAATCACCTTGATCCCATTTCTCCGGTAAATCGGGATTAAACCAGATCACCTTGCGAGTTTTATTACGCCATTTTTGCACTAAATCTAAACGCTCTTCGCGCTTATTATTACGCGCATCCCCGATAATCAACAGAACAGAATCGCGGTAAAGAGAATCGCCAGCTATCGCATCAAAGGCTTGAAACGCCACACCATAGTCAGAATATCCGCGAAAATCTATTTCGTCTTGTCCGTATATTCTATCAACCATTGTTTCATAATGAGATTCTTTCAGAATATCCGTGATTTCCTGAACTTTGCTGACAAAAGTAAAGCCGCGAATATTATCATCCATCACATTGCGTAACTCAAAAAGAAAGCTCATAAACAATCGGGTAGCATGTTTGACTGAGCCCGATACATCGGAGAGTACCACCCAACGGGCGGGCTTACGTTTGGGGCGTACTCGGATAAGTTGCATCGGCTCGCCAAAGGTTTTATGGCTAGCGCGGATGACTTTTCGCAAATCGACTCTGCCAGCATGACG
>LUTY01002045.1 GCA_001640045.1 Candidatus Thiomargarita nelsonii
AAGCTGAAATCTTTAAGAAGCGGAAAAAAAATTAAACGGAAGAAAATGAGCAGGATAGGCCAGCCGTCTTTACTGGCATATAATCACCCAAGCTGCTACCGCCCACAGAAATCAGCTAAGGATACATCTGACATAATAACGTCGGCGAGGAAAAACGACGATTATCTCCTAACCGGAAAGTTAGAGGGGTGTTAAAAAGAAAAAAGCACCTAAACGGATGCGTCGGGTAGGATATCGTTCCCGCCAACGCCTTAAGAAACCGTTAAAAGCGGGGGATTTGGGATATGCTGATTCACTCACTAGAGTAACTAAATAAAGAAATTTGAGCAAATAGTATGGGCAACCATACTCCTTGACGGATAACGCTTACAACTAGGTAAACTGTGAACATGAACTTGACTTACCCACATCCCTGGTGGATTTTCCAAAATCAAGGCAACACGCTTTGGGGAGCAATTGGCCCTCACAGTCTCATAAAAAATCATGAGATGAAAGCTATCATATTGTCTTGGGATTGGAACACCATCAACTGGAAAAAAGTAAAGAAAATAGTGTTCAATTTGCAAAAACGGATTTATAAAGCGACAAAGTCTGGCAAAACAAGCAAGGCCAAAAGCCTAATGCGACTATTACAACACTCTACAAGCTGCATACTACTTGCCACTAGAACAGTAACAACAGACAACAAGGGCAAGAGAACAGCGGGCGTTGACAGACAGAAAGCCAATACTCCCAAAAAGAAAATGAGTTTGGTCAAAGAAATACAAGATATTGTCAAAAATGAATGGAAAGGGTACAAACCATTACCTTCTCGAAGAGTAATGATACCAAAGGCCAATGGTAAACTAAGGCCCTTGGGTATCCCAACTATACTAGACCGAGCACTACAAGCATCGACTAAATTAGTCCTTGAACCGTTTTATGAAGCCAAATTTGAATCATGTAGCTACGGGTTCCGGCCGGGTATGGGCTGCCATGATGCAATTGAAAAAATGGCAGCCAATTTGCTTAAAAAACCAAAATGGGTACTCGATGCTGATATAAAAGGATGCTTTGACAATATTGACCACAATTTTCTATTAAAGCAAATTGATACGCATTGGAAACCAATAGTTAAACAATGGTTAAAAGCTGGGTATATGTACGATAATAATATGCACCAGACTGAAATGGGCACGCCACAAGGTGGCACTATCTCGCCATTGCTAGCAAATATAGCACTCGACCAAATGGAAACTGACTTGATTGAGCACCTACGCTCCTTAAAAGGTTGGAAAACTAGAGTGGGTAATACCACAGTCAGCACTATAAGGAACCAAAAGACCGGCAAAGAATATAAATATCGAAAAAGTCTACATATTGATATTGTCCGATATGCCGATGACTTTGTTGTAATTCATGAAAGTAAAGAGGTTATTGAGGAATCCAAAAGATTTATTGAGGAGTGGCTAATTGAACGTGGACTAACACTATCTCAGGAGAAAACGAAGATAGTACACTCGACAGAAGGTTTTGACTTTTTAGGCCATCACATAAGGCATTACACAAACAAAATCAATGGATTGTATAAGATACAGCTATTACACGGCACTAAAACAGAACCGAATCGGGCAAACGCCTCACACGTATTGAGAGTTGAACCAACTAAAGACAAGATACAAAAACATTGGCGAGAAATTAGTGAAACTATTAGCAAACACAGAAGTGTGACACCACTTGTTTTGATTAATCTGCTACAACCTAAAATAACTGGTTGGGCTAACTATTATAAAACAGTACATTCTAGTGAAGCTTTTGGCAAACTAGATATGCTCTTGTGGAAAAGCCTATACAGATGGGCGAAAAGAAGACATCCACAAAAAGGTAGGCGCTGGGTAGTTGATAAATATTTTGGCTATCATAATGGTAGAAATTGGATGTTCACTGACAAAAAGGCTAATGTTCATTTAAAACCCTACGGAAAACCTAAAGAAAGAGTAGGTAGTTACGTCAAAGTTGGTTATGATAGGTCGTATTACGATGGTGATGTTGCATATTGGGCGGAAAGATTGTCCAAGGGTTATTCCGACATTAAACCCAGCATAGCTAAGATGTTGAAAAAGCAAAAGGGCAAATGTCCTGAATGCAATGACGCTTTCACCAATGGTGATTTAATGGAGGCACATCATAAAACCTTCAAATCTAGAGGTGGAAAGGATAAATACAAAAACTTAGTTGTGTTACACAAACATTGCCATGACAAATTGCATAGAGAACAAGTCAAGACTCGCCGTAAACAAGGTCAGTTTATAGGCGGCGGCAATGACACACGAGAGTGGTACTAACCGTAATAGCGGATTGATAGCAATATCAAGTTATTTTAACGATAAGCTCGGAAGAGTTTGACCTGAATTAAAAGTTAATGCACTGCAAGGTACACGCAGAGTACTAGAGGAGCCGGATGAGTTAGAAATTCTCATGGGAGGTGAAGAAGACTGGCTTTATAGGGTGTATTCCATAACTCGGAAAGACGGGAGAAAGGTAGTGACTTATATCGCCAAGTTTAACAAGTTTTGTCCACTAAAGGGACAGGTACTTCAAAAGAGTGAGCCAGACTGGCCCAATCCGATATGTCCAGCAACCGCTTTTTATTTCGGCTTCTTGTGACCGGGCAATAGCTGGCGCCTGCAAAAGCGTTTTCCCCTGCAAGAGGCTCTAAGCCGTCAGTTGCTGGGAAGTGATAGTTTGTAAGTCTTTAGGATAAATGAAGTGGCCATCAAAATCACCATTCACAACAACCCAGCGCCCAAAATAGAGTTTCACATAATCATCCAAGCCTTCCCCCAAGAAAATCTTATAATTACTCTTTTCTTGAGTCGTCAATCCAATCACTTCTGGTTTAAGACTGTCAGCAGAATTTAAAATACCCTCTACTTTAATAGGTTTTCGTTCCACCTCAAAATTCACCTGAGTTGAGCAGAGTTCAATCTCAGAACTAAGCC
>LUTY01002037.1 GCA_001640045.1 Candidatus Thiomargarita nelsonii
GACTTGAAGAAGTTATTTCATGCGCGATCCTTAGCAAAAAAAGTGCTGGTTTTTTTAAGGGAACCAGCAGCCCTTTGGCAACACCGCGAGTGCGGGTAAAAGTCACCTCGCCAATGTTGGAAAAAGCCCTCAAAGGGCTTAGGCTCCGGCAAAAGCAATTGCCACATTTTTACCACTTAATTCGGGGCGCATCGGGCGAGGTTGCCCATTTGTAACATCCACCACTTGATTTCCCTAAACCGCCATCACAACTATCAAGTTCAAAACACTCTTGCTTAGTAAGCATCCTATGGTAAATGGTCTCGGCCGGAACCCATTTGAAGTTGCCAGAATAATTTTCCATCCAAAAACATTGTGGCTTCGCTTCCTTTTTGCACAAGGAATGGCCCAAATTTCTGTCATCCTTATCGCGTATTTTGCACTTGTAGCCAGGGCCATCCATTGAGCCACCCCCGGCAAGACGAGCAATATACCAGGTACCCAGCACTTGACAGGCATTCTGTTGATCGGCTCTGGCTTCTTGGGGAGTCGCCAAACCATAACCTGAAGGGCATTCTCCGTCACCCGTGACGGCTTTGAAAGGGGATTCGGCATTTGCA
>LUTY01002038.1 GCA_001640045.1 Candidatus Thiomargarita nelsonii
TTTCTCGTTCCCACGCTCTGCGTGGGAATGCCTGCCTCGACGCTCCGCGTCGAATTATTGAGGCAATTTTTGATGAGTCGCATAACCTTAACTCAGTTGCGTAAATTCAAAGCAACAGGTGAAAAAATAAGCTGTTTAACGGCCTACGATGCCAGTTTTGCTCATTTCCTTGATCAAGCGGGTGTTGATATTTTATTGGTGGGTGATTCATTAGGCATGGTAATTCAAGGCCATGATAGTACATTGCCAGTGACGGTTGAAAATATGATTTATCATTGCCAATTGGTGCAGCGTGGCAGTCAGCGAGCTTTGTTAGTTGTGGATATGCCATTTATGAGTTATGCCACTCCGAGCCAGGCTTTAGAAACGGCGGCGCGTTTGATGCGTGAGGGACAGGCTCAAGTGGTTAAGCTGGAAGGGGGCGCGTGGTTGGTGGATACTGTGCAGTTGTTGACTGAGCGGGGTATTCCCGTTTGTGCTCATTTGGGTTTAACGCCACAATCTGTCCATCAATTAGGGGGCTATCGGATACAAGGGCGTAGTGAAACGGAAGCCAAACGATTACAGGATGATGCTTTGGCTTTGCAAACGGCTGGGGC
>LUTY01002039.1 GCA_001640045.1 Candidatus Thiomargarita nelsonii
GCATTTTATGTAGGGGCAATCCTTTATGGTTGCCCTTAACTTAATGGCATTGAGTCGTGAGCAGGGCGCGGTAGATACTGTTATTACTAATGCTTTGATTGTCGATCATTGGGGCATTATCAAAGCCGATATTGGTATTCGGGATGGGCGCATCGTGGCTATCGGCAAGGCGGGTAATCCCGATATACAACCCAATGTTGATATTATTATTGGCCCCGGCACCGAGGCGATTGCTGGCGAAGGGCGCATTCTCACGGCTGGTGGCATTGATGCTCATATCCATTTTATTTGTCCACAACAAGTCGAAGATGCGCTATATAGTGGCATTACAACGATGTTGGGCGGAGGAACTGGTCCGGCGGAGGGGACAAATGCGACAACCTGTACGCCCGGACCTTGGCATCTTGGTCGTATGTTACAAGCGGCGGAAGGCTTGCCCATGAATCTTGGTTTTTTTGGTAAAGGCAATGCTTCGCAAGCTGCTGCTTTGAGAGAACAAGTCCGTGCTGGCGCCTGTGGAGTTAAGGGCAACCATAAAGGATTGCCCCTACATAAAATGCGGTCCTCTGTAGGGGCAATCCCTTGTGGTTGCCCTTAAC
>LUTY01002040.1 GCA_001640045.1 Candidatus Thiomargarita nelsonii
CCCCATATTACTGATGAAATCAAGCGATGTATCCTTGAGGCTGCCAATGGGGCTGATGTGGCGATGGTCGAAATTGGTGGCACAGTGGGGGATATTGAGTCGTTGCCCTTTTTAGAAGCCATCCGTCAACTCGGCGGCGAATTAGGGCATGAGCGAGCCCTTTTTATTCATTTAACTTTAATACCTTATATTCCCACAAGTGGTGAACTTAAAAGCAAGCCCACTCAACATTCGGTTAAAGAATTGCGCTCTATCGGCATACAACCTGATATTTTACTTTGTCGTTCTAGCCACCCTTTGCCCCTTGGTTTACGAGGTAAAATTTCTTTGTTTACCAGTGTCGATGAAGCTGCCGTGATTTCTATGCGAGATGCTGATTCGATTTATCGCATTCCTTCGCTATTGCATCAAGAGGGTTTGGATAAAATTGTCTGTGATAAATTCCAATTAAACACGCCACAGGCGGATTTGTCCGAATGGGAAAAAGTTTTATCAGCCATGGATAATCCTACTGCCAGTGTTAATGTGGCCATGGTAGGTAAATATACTGAATTAACAGATGCTTACAAGTCAATTAATGATGCTTTGATTCATGCGG
>LUTY01002041.1 GCA_001640045.1 Candidatus Thiomargarita nelsonii
AGGTACGCCAAAATCTCAAATAGTTCACCACAAAATACATCAACCATTCAATTTGTGCGCCTTTAATGCCAAAATCGTTGTCATTGATGAACACTAAATATTGATCATCCAGCAAAGCTATCCCTTCAATTTTTGAATCCAAATCAGAAAGATCACGGCGAGAATCAAAAACCAATTTTTTCTCCAGCGGGATAATACCTTGAGCTGTTAAATCTGACAGCCTTTCTAACGAGGGGACAATCGCTTCATCATCCCACTCTGTGCCAAGAATATTAGTCGCATCCTCTAGCTTTGATAGCTGATATAATTTAGTGTGTCTAGTGACACGCTCCAGAATAATGAGTTTGTCAGTCTCTAAAGCCACCATTTCACTGATTTTGACATCGCTCTGCTTAGTCGTATTATCAGCTGTGAAAGTCTCCGGTTCATCAATCACATAGACATATTCAGCCACTACGCTATCAAGATCAAATTCACGTAAACTGACTTTGAATAAGCGGACATAACGAGAATTTTGGTAAGCCGCCGGATTAGCCAATGGACTTTCCATAATAAAATATAAAAAGTCTTCATCAGGACTCACAGCAAGCGATTCAAT
>LUTY01002042.1 GCA_001640045.1 Candidatus Thiomargarita nelsonii
TGTCTCTGTAGTGTCATCTGTAGTCGCTTCAGGTACACCCGCCGATACGGTATTAACATCCCCATAAAAACGATTAGCGTCGCCGTCACAAGATAAGAAAACGGCTTGCCCGGGAAAACGCTCACAACCCGCCGACAAACTTAATGGGAAAAATGACGAAGCTAGCCAAGATTCAGAGCGGGTGGGCGCCTGATCAGGCGGAGTAGCGATAAAAGCTAAAAAACAGCGATGGGTATCAGGGCAAGCTTGATTTTCAATCGACGGGATGCTGTATGAATCAAAAACGGGCAAATCTATTGCTGCATTGAATACAGGCTTTAAACCCGATTGCCAGTCCCACGCTGCATTATCGAATGTCAACGAAATAAAGTTCACAGGATCACTATCTAGATCAAACCAAACTAAATACACATCCACACCATCTCGTTGAATCTCATTACTAACCATCACTTGCGTGTCTGTGGTTTTGACTTGCCAAGCGAAAACCGGTAGACATAACAAACTTAAAAGGGTGCCCCATAACAGGGTTTGTATTAATCGCATAACTAAATACCTCCTAAAAAATATAAATCGGCTAGGAGTCCAAGATTTATCTTGG
>LUTY01002043.1 GCA_001640045.1 Candidatus Thiomargarita nelsonii
AGCACTGTTGTGGCATCATCGCCATCTTTTTGCACAGTTCCCCAGACCATGCCTTCAAAGCGTGTGTCGGCACAAACGATACCTGCCACTTTGACGCTCGCGCCTCGACGTTTTTCAAATGGCGCATCGTCAAAGCCAATACTTCTGATGCTAATGTTTTTTTGCAGCAACTCTTCCAGTGTTTTCATTCGTCATGCAGAATCCAAGATGACCAATCATTCAAATTCTCATTTTCCTTATCAGCAGAATCGGCCAAATCCCAGTGCTTGTTAATGTCAATATATTCCTTTTCATTAATTTTCAAAGTTCTTATATGAGTACCACCACAAAATGCACAGATATTTTGCTTAGTGTGACTGTGTGTAGGCATTATGCCAATATAGGCGCGTTCCCATTTCACGCTAATGATGAGTTCACAATCCAAGCATTCTGTTTTGTAATAATAAGGGGGTTGTTTTGCACATCTAGGTCGAGAAATCATATTTTTTATAGTCCTGCATACAAGGATGGGGCTTGTTAATAAACCAATGTTCATAACTGTCTGGTGACAGGGAAGAGATTTGGCTGCCAGTACTTTCAAATTCTCCGTGCAGATAG
>LUTY01002044.1 GCA_001640045.1 Candidatus Thiomargarita nelsonii
CAGCATTGCTCTGCCTTAAAACCTAAGACTGTAGAGGCTAGCCGGGGGGTTGCTGCATAGGAAGACGCAACCCATGCCACCTGCACCTAAAATCTGTTTAATGGGATATTTTTCCACATCATGCAAACTAAATCGTTGTGGCTCAATCGATATCGCCTCTTGCAAAGCCGTTAATGCTTGCTTAAAATCTCCGCTTCGCACTCTGACTTGAAATAAATTAAAAGCCGCCAAGGCGCGATCACTATCATTTGGCGCCATTTTTTTCACTTGGACCAATAAATTTTCCGCCTCTGGTAATGCCCCTGTCGAAGACAATACACTGCCACCCATGATAAATAATTGACTATATTGCGGATGATTTTGGGGCAATTGTTTTAACTTGGTAGCGGCTTCACTAATGATTTTTAAGCTATCGTTGTTGTGATAAGTCAATTCATCACGGGCTTTGATCTGCGAAGATAAATCAAGACGTGTCATCAACTGTTTTAGAGTCTCTTTAATTTCATGGACATCATGCCATAAACCTTGTCTTTGCAAAGCTGCCAGCGTACTTTCTACCCGTGGCTCTTTGCGTAATTGCTCATGTAGGAAAAATAG
>LUTY01002141.1 GCA_001640045.1 Candidatus Thiomargarita nelsonii
GGAATCAATGAGATTAGCAACTGGTTATATCAAAGCTTGGCTAGTTCATCGTGTTCGACATGTCGTTGGATAAATGGGACACACTCTGAAATTGACTTTATGAGCGAGAGCATTGGAGATTTTAAAGCCGGTGTCCACCACGCTTTTGGTTTCATACACCTGGTTTTTTTTGGAATTTTTGATATAGGAGGGAAAAGTGAGAGTACTGAGATTAAACAACAAGCATCGTTTTGCTATGGCTAACGATGGTGATACCTGCACTAGCAGCAGAATGGTCATTTGATGAAATGATTGGGGAAGTTGAGAGTAAACTGCCTTTGCTTGAGAAACAGGCTCAAGTGATTGTGAAAATGCTCAATTCGGAAAAGCATCGGCAACAGATCGAAGCTGATCTTGCCAAGTCTTGTAGCAAGGAACTATTGGGTACTAACACCTATCTTTACCGCGTTCTGAAAAAACTTGGTATGCCGCTTGAAGAGAATTAATGCGGGAAAAATTTTTAAGGGACAACCACGTAACTATTATGGTGGTCTTGAATGGTTTTTTTTGCTTGATCTGTCTACTGGCTACACATCATATTATAAGAATCCCATTTATAAGGATGCGGGTTTTCTAGATGAATCAAAGGCCCAACGACTAGTCAATGTGGCTAATCGTTTGATGAAGAGTCAGAAGACTGTGATGGTTGCCAAGCAAAAACTTTCCAAGAATGACTGTGTTGTTAAGAAAGCGAGCTTTTCTTACGGGAAGGCGCCATCATTATTATCAAATAACAAAGGAACAGAGGTTTATGATTTTCTGTTTAACGCCACCAGGAACACTGTTTATACGAAGGGTGAATTTTTTAAGAAATTTAAGCTTGTGGGTGGTCGATACCCATCCAAACAAGAAAAATACCCGACTATCTACCTCGAATATCTTATATCATTGGCTTCTTATCTGGAAGAGGCTGGTATTGGAAAGAAGGAAGATGTTGAAATAATTGACTGGGCTCAGGTACGTAAAAATCTAAAGGGTATTTTAGCCCAGAAAACTGAAATATTGGAAATCGATGATCTTTTGTGAGAGGCGTCCATTGGATAAGTTCGTAGATTGGGGTTTTTTATTCCCCCCCAACATTTGGGAGCGATTAATCTTTGAATGTTGGAGTTCGTGCATTCACGGAAATCTACGAGCTACGATCAAATCACCGATGTCTTGAACGTTTTTACACCGGATATGAGGCTCACGAATGATGGTTGTATATTCCACTAAAAAGCCCGCGTAGGTTGGGGTTCAATGAAGCTTCCATACCCTCTTGGACAAAAGCTTTTCTAACCCCCTCAATGGTGGCGCAACTCATTTGGAGAGTCTCACTAATTTGTTGGTCAGACCATGCGGTTTGACCACAGCTCGGCATTTAATAAAATGCGAGCATGAGTCAATTTTTTTGCGGCTAACCTTTGAGGCTGACACACATCAACTCGCGCCGCTCAAGGCTATTGTTAGCACTTCAACCAGCACAGTATCGTCGGCGAGAGGATTTATTGGACTATGAAACAGGCACCTAGCGAAACACTACTCCTACGAGTGATTATCATCCTTTTTTGGGTAATCGCCGCCATCGCTTGGTGGGCAACTCTTTGGCACGTCGAGGCATTCGCGAGTTTTGGGGCTGAGCTGCCACTCTCAACGACGCTGGTAAGAGATGGGGCAAAAATGGGGGTTCCCTTTGCGTTTGCAGGGCTTTTCTCAGCGGTGACTTTCTACGCAATGTTTCGGCACCGTCATCGTGCGCTATTGATATCTGTCTGGTTGCTCTGCATTGCAATCGCTCTCTCACTGGTCGTGATGGTCGGCATAACCGCGCCGATAACGAGGCCTTGTGGGGAGATCGTACCAGGATGGCCAGCCGGGTTGAGTTAATTGGAGAAAGGCTCAAGCACTTTAACCACCCGCTCAACGGTGACACTCATGAAGATGTGGACATGCGTTAGCGGAAACATTAGGCAAACAATAGGAGAAAGGCATGGAAGAAACTGTTGTCGTAGAAAACGAGCGACGCTCAACTTTTGTCACTGTGCTCGCTTGGGTATTTATCGTTTTTAGTGGTTTTGGAACCTTTGTCGTATTGATGCAAAACATAATGTTTTTCATTTTTTTCCAGAGACAGAGAGAAGAACTGAATCCAGCTTTCGCAGCTTTCGATGTGCCATTGTTCTTCTTTCCCTTTGTTCTTCTTCTGGCCTTATCTACATTCATTTCGGCAATCGGGCTTTTGAAGAGAAAGAATTGGGCGCGAATTGTATTCATAGTTATTATGTCGCTTATAATCTTATGGAATTTGTTCGGACTCGGATTGCAGTTTGTACTGATTGATTCATCAATGATACCGGCAGGAGGGCAAGAACTGTCTGAATTCCAAACAATGATCTATGTCATACGGGCGTTCACATTTGTACTTGTAGCGATAATTGTGGTATTGTTTGCTTGGATAATACGTAAGCTTGTGTCAAGTGAAATACGGTCAGAGTTTACCTAACCACAGGTATTACGAGTGTGACCGCGATTTTATGTACTTCATTGATAAACCCTTTTTGATTAATCTCGATGTTCAAATTAGAGTTTTCTAATATTATAGCCATCCAAAGCTCCGTTCGACGATCCATCTCTTGGGAATCACTTCAAAAGTATGAAGTTCAGATAGCAATGCAACTTCAACTTCAGAACCAATAAGTTTATTAATAGAATTAGCAAACTCTTCACCTGTATAAGCACCATCAACTAAAACCTTAGCTTCTATGGAAAAAACGATGAAGAATTTTTAATTCCTTCTATCGCTGTTTGATGATCGCAGAGAACGCCCTGGGGTGTTTGCTGATGCTGAATTGATGGGGATTCCACACCGTTTAGTGCTTGGAGAGCGCGGATTGGATAAGGGAGAGATCGAGTATAAAGGGCGCTGCGATAAAAAGGCTCAGTATGTGCCGTTGGATAGTGTGATTGAATTTATTGAGGATAAGTTGCAAGCCTAAGTCAATGCCATATCGTGCCGGTATAGAGTACAACGGATTGGCGGAAAAAACGGATTAGTAGCAGCCTTAGATATGTTTAATTTAATAGCATTGAGCCAATCCGTTTGCACCGTTAATCCGTTGTACTTGATTTTCGGGCAAAGTTCGATTCCAATAGTGTTTACGAAAAAATGTTCAATCATAAACTATGTATTTCTTATTAAATCCTGACTAAACCTCCGAACAAAAACATCTGTTTGGCAAGAAATACCGCTCGCCTCAAAGACAATTTGATCCAACGCATCAATAATTGGAGCGAGGATCGTTCGACGGTTTTGTTTGACAGATTCATAAGCCTGATAAGCGATTTTAGCCAATGACGCTTTTTCTGAACTGGAAAAATCAATAAGCGGAATCCATAACCACTGGTAATCATATTAGTTCTAATCAATATCCCCCTAACAAAATAAGTCACCAATCGGCTATTCAAATAACCCACCCTATATCATTAACATCGCAGATAATATTAGCATTCACCCCATACGTGACTTGAGGCGGCAGAAGCCGAAAAAGGGATTCCCATAGATGAACAAGTGATACCGGGCTTGTACAAAAACGCCTCGCACTATGAAATTTTTGTCATTTTCCGAGCCAAAAAATCGTCTGGCAAATAACCATCAGGTGCCGTGTAAAACTTTCTTGAACCCGGGTTTTTATAGAAGGGTACGCCCGGTTCCTTGACAAGATACTTGCCATCATTGCCAGTAGAAATGCCAGTGATACAATTAAATGAATCACCAAGGCGAGGAGATTTCAATAACCGCCGAATATCGTTTGGTACACCAATAAGAAATTCAGAAAAATCAGACTTACCATTTAACGTGATTTCATCGAGACTGTTCTGGCTAAAATCCCTTTTTGACAAAAGATTTTTGAAAGCCTCAATATTACGAACTCTATTACCAATTTTAACGCTTTTTTGATACTGCTTGCCTTTTTGTAGAATAATGATACAGGTTCTGACATCGGCTTGTTGTTGCCGAAAAAGATCAATAGGGCATAACAAAATGTGATGAATTGAAGTTTCTTTAAGGATTTGTCGCCGCAACGGAGCATGAGCCTGTTTTGAGAGCCGGCTTGTTTTTTTGAATATAATCGACTTCATGACAATTATAGGGCGGATTTGCAATATAATAATCATAATCAAGGCTATTATTAAAAAGACTCCCATCTTTAACCGAGGCGTAATATTCCAGAAAATCTTTTTGCTCGAATGATGCGAGCTTATGACAACCAAAATCAAAAATATCAATACCATAAACGTCTTTTCCAGCCTCGGCAAAATATCTCAGCAATTCTTCTTTGCCCAAGCAAGGATCAAAAACCTTTTTTCCAGTAGGTTTTATTCTCAGCATTTCTTCTGTCAGAAAACGAGCGATAAAATCAGGGGTTGAATAATAACCACTTTCACGACGATCATGACCTTTGGAAGTTAATATTATTTTTGAATGTCTAGCCATTTCTATACACACATAGTATTAAAAAAAAACTCATTGATTATAATGAGCTAAACGTGAGATAGCAACATTATAAAATTGGGGCTCGATTTTCGCACTAAAACATCTACGCCCAAGCCGATAAGACGCAATGGCAGCCGTACAAAGCCCACCGAAAGGCTCCCAAACAACATCATTTTCGTCTGTACATAACCTTCATAAGTGGCGATATCACCTGAAAACCCTGATATTCCGTATGGTCCATCTGAAATGATGGCAACTGGAGAAGGCCAATGATTACAAATACTTAATGAATAACATTGAAATATATGAATGCCATTGCGCTCATATTCAACGCTAGAAACGACTTCAAGTGGCGCAATTGATTCATCAAAGAGGGACATACTTTTCTTTGTCCTGTTAAGTTTCATGTAGGTTTTCGTTCCCGCGAGCGAACTCCAACCTACACGAGACACAAAAGTCGTATGAAAAATATTGAAGTAAAAAAGCGCTCAGGCAACACCCTGCCCCCGAAGCGTCCAAAGAATCAAATCATCAAAGATTCTATTGTCCGCCTCGCACGGCCCATACGTCGCCCGTGTTCGCCTGGTCGTGGCTGAACACGTCGCCGTTGTCGAGGCGCACGACCCACGCGCTAGACGTGCCGTTCGCTGTAGAGGACCAGTAGATGCTGGATTGGACACCCGTAAACGCATCGCCTTCTGTCCACTGACTTGTTCCTGCAGCATTGGAAAGCGCGGGGTTACTGTAGTTTTTATCTATCATCACCCCCCACTCTAGTTTGGTAGGTAAGCGCCACATGCCGACTATCGAACCATCACTGAGACCACATTGTCCGTTAGCTAGGTTAGCAGCTATTTGCATAGCCCCTTCCCAATTATGATGGCCAAGACATTTCGCATTTTTCAACCATATCAGGCTAGACCAAGTATCTGTGACAGTACCATTGCCATTGTCCACGTAGCGATCCGACGGAGATGATGGAGCAGCCAACTTCGCGGTGCCAACAACACCAAATATGGTAACGCCCTCCCTAATATTACTAGGGACTAAATTGGAATCTCCTTGGCCGGTTTGCAGCCCCCAATGACCATCAGTCAAGCCCCAATATTTTTTACCCGCCACCACATCGCTGGGTTGGGCTCCGTTGACATTATCCTTAGCAGGGGCTTTATCCATGATGTCATTAAGGCTGCAACCTGTTGAGCCAGGGCCACTTGTGGGATCGGTAAAGGTTTTCTTAGACCCCGCCGCACCTGTGTCTAAGCGGTTGCAAATGTCTCCAGTGGAGTACATAGCACTTGCTGGGCTATCCGGCCCGG
>LUTY01002055.1 GCA_001640045.1 Candidatus Thiomargarita nelsonii
CAATACGTCGTACCTTTTCTAAATCGGTATTAGTCAAAATCGGTTGATGAACTTCTAGCCGCTTTTGTAAATCTTCCTTATCCAATCCCAACAAATTAGGACGCGGACCAATAAGCGAAACCAAGGACATGACTAATTCTTCTCGAATGGGATCAATCGCAGGATTCGTCACCTGAGCAAAATTTTGCTTAAAATAGTCATACAACAATCTGGAACGATTTGATAATACCGCCAGTGACGCATCCGTTCCCATTGAGCCAATCGGCTCTTGTCCACTGACAACCATAGGTATCAAAAAAAATTTCAAATCTTCTTGCGTATAGCCAAACGCTTGTTGACGATCTAAAAGCGTCTCCTGACTGGCTGGCATTGCCGTCACTTCGGGGGGCAATTTTTCCAAGATAATTTGCGTCTGATCCAACCAATCTTGATAGGGAGCCCGCTTTGCCAATTGCGCCTTTAATTCGGCATCATCAATGATGCGCCCTTGTTCGGTGTCAATCAAAAACATTTTGCCGGGCTGCAAACGCCATTTTTTGACAATTTTTTCCTTTGGAATATCAAGGACACCCATTTCCGAAGCCATCACCACCATATCATCATTAGTGATTAAATAACGCGCAGGGCGCAAGCCATTTCTATCCAAAGTGGCACCAATTTGACGACCATCAGTAAAGCCAACGGCGGCGGGACCATCCCAGGGCTCCATGAGGGCTGCGTGATATTCATAAAAAGCCCGCCGTTTTTCATCCATCAATGGATTATTGGTCCACGCCTCAGGAATAAGCAACATCATGGCTTGTCCCAAGGAATAGCCTGCCGCGACTAACAATTCTAAGGCATTATCAAAACAGGCAGAATCGGATTGCCCTTCTGCAATCAACGGCCACAATTTGTCTAAATCATCGCCTAACAATTCTGAGGACATCGTATAACGACGTGCCGTCATCCAATTGAGATTGCCACGCAAGGTATTGATTTCACCATTATGACAAATCATGCGAAAAGGTTGTGCCAAATCCCAAGTTGGGAAAGTATTGGTCGAAAAACGCTGATGGACGAGGGCGAGTGCTGTCACCATGCGCTCATCTTGTAAATCTGGATAATACTTGCCCACTTGATTAGCCAACAACATGCCTTTGTAGAGCAAGGTACGCGATGAGAATGAAGGGATATAGAAATCGGCATAATCAATATTCAATTGATCACGCACACCATGTTCAATCACTTTGCGGATAACAAAAAGTTTACGCTCAAAGGCATCCTGATCGGCGCAATTATTACCTATAAAGACTTGCCGAATGACCGGCTCAATCGCTTTAACACCTTCACTCAAACCCTCATTATTCGTTGGCACATCACGCCAACCCAACAGGCTTTGTCCCTCATTAGCAATCACCTTTGTGATGATTTTTTCACAATCCGCGCGAATTTCATCATCGCGTGGCAAAAATATCATGCCGACACCATATTCACCTAGCGGTGGCAAAGGCGTTGCAAACGCCTGACGTAAAAAGGCATCAGGCGTTTGGATAAGAATGCCAGCCCCATCACCAGCAAGGGGATCAGCACCCACCGCGCCACGATGGGTGATATTTTTCAGGATTTCCAAGCCTTGATTAATAATTTCATGGTTTTTATGACCTTTAATATGGACAATAAAACCAACACCGCAGGCATCATGTTCATTGCTTGGATCGTAGAGCCCTTGTTTAGGTGGCAAAGCACTCATTAGAATTCCTCCGTTATCAGTTAGCCTCAGGAGTGCAAGGCGTACCTTGCACGTCTATTATAGAATATAAGCGCAATAATTTATAACTAATTGTTTTATAAAAAATAAATACAATGATTAGATATAATGTAAAAAAATCCTATTTCTTAAAGAAATAGGATTTTTAGATTGCTACTGATAAAATGATATTTTTTTGGCAATTGAAACGGTTGCCATTAGTGTATAAAATGAAATATTCGACTTAAACAACAGGAACAATGAAATGCCATTAACCGAAGACTCTAGGAAAGCCGCAAATTTACGAACGGCTAAACGGATGTTTGACAATGGTTCCTATATCTACTACATCATGCAAGTGACAGGCTTAAGTAGGGAAGAGATAGAATCCTATTCTGCCGCCGTTGATGAATCTGAGAAAGCTAAAAAATTACGGCTTGCTAAACAAATGTTGGATCGCGGTTCCAATATTTTTTATATCATGCAAATAACTGGCTTAAGTAAGGAGGATGTCAAATCAGCCGCCACTTTTGAGCCTGAGAAAGCTAACAAATTACGGCTTGCTAAAGAGATGTTGGATCGCGGTTCGGATATTTTATATATCATGCAAATAACTGGCTTAACTAAGGAAGAAATAGAATCACAGCGATAGTCCAAGGGCTATGCCATATCGTGCCGAAAAAAAATTTAGTATCCGTACCTTCAAGCCAAGCGAAAAAAAATCCTATTTTTTGAAAAAATAGGATTTTTCATGACAAACCTGATAACGGTTTAACAGCCAATGAATTACCTTTTAACTGTAGGAGAACTCAAATGCCTTTTCTTGATGTTAAAACCGACTTTGCCTTTAAAAAAGTCTTTGGCAGCCCGGCTTCTAAAGACGTTTTGATTAGTTTTTTAAACGCCGTGCTAGACTTTGGTGATAATCCGATTGCCGATTTGACCATTGTAAACCCTTATCAAATGCCTTTGGTTTCGGGACTCAAAGACACTTATGTGGATGTCAAAGCCTTAGAAACGCCAGCGGCTACCGTACCGACACCGATTTCAGAAACCAGCTTGACACTAATACGGGCTTGAGGATTTACATTTTTCAAATCGTGAATCAATTGCGCCAAATCTTCAATCGAATAAATATCATGATGCGGTGGCGGCGAAATCAGTCCCACGCCTGGCGTTGAGTGACGCACACGCGCAATCGTTTTATCCACCTTATGACCGGGCAATTGCCCTCCCTCACCCGGCTTTGC
>LUTY01002047.1 GCA_001640045.1 Candidatus Thiomargarita nelsonii
TTGGCGGGCGAAACGCAAACAATCTTCCAACGAATTTTTCTCAAACGGCGACTTATTCACAGTATGTAGTAACATCCGATTCCCCCGCTTAGAAACTTAACACAACATCTTGTTGTTCCATTAATTCAGCCATTTGCGTGTCGTTTAACACTTCCACGTCCACCAGCAAATCATCTACAGACAGTCCGCGTTCTTCCATCGATTTCTTATCAACATAGAGTTTTTCTACATCGTAGCCTTCAAGGGCGCGGTAAGTCTTAGAAAAATCTTTCATACCAATCCCCGATGAAACCGAGGTTTGTTGATTTTTCTTCATTTGATAAACGCCGTCATCAATAAAGGCTACACTGACATCTTGGTCAAACGCGGCCCCAATCAGCACCACTTCTAGCGATTCTAAAGCATAGACGGTGCCATAAGGTGCTTTACGGTTCACATAAAGGAACTTTTTGATCACTTCATCTTCCATTCTGCTCTCCTCAAAAGTTAGTCTCCAAACACCACGAAACGTTCTGATTGTATGCCCGCTTCAATCAGTTGGCCTAACCCAGAGATGCGAAATCCTTCCGCGAGATTATTACTATCTTTGCCTTGGCG
>LUTY01002048.1 GCA_001640045.1 Candidatus Thiomargarita nelsonii
GGCCGGTAAATGATGAATTTCATCAAAAATCAATAATTTAAATAAATTACCTAAAGTTTCAGCGTGTGACCATGCACTGGGATAAGTTGTGACGGTGATAGGGCGAGCTTCTTTTTCTAAACCGTACCATGCACCAATAGGAATCCCAAAGGCATTTTCCAGTCGGGCATACCATTGATGCAGCAAGTCTATCGTTGGCACAACGACAAGTGTACTCACTTGTGTTTCGATAATAGCGCGTAAAGCCAAAACCGTTTTACCAGCCCCTGTCGGTAGGACAACGCTACCCCAACGATCAGCGGCTATCCAAGTATTAAGGGCTTCAGTTTGGTATGGATGGAGTTCCCAATTTTCTTGGAGACGGAGAGATAACTTTTGCCAACGCGGAATGTTGTTGCGAATATCTTGCTCATAAAGCCAGGGACGTATCAGCCGATAATCAACGGCACGGCAGCGCCATTTTCCTTGAAGCCAACGAAAGGGTTGTGGTACTTCAACAGTCTCCGCAACATTGTCGATAACGATTGTTCCCCCATCAAAACGGGCGCGGGGTATTTCTTCTATATCGCCTTTAAAGGGAGGACGGGGTTTTTTTT
>LUTY01002049.1 GCA_001640045.1 Candidatus Thiomargarita nelsonii
GCCTGACGATTTAATTTTGGATTTTGCAATACAATATTTGACATCAAAAAAGTCTGATCATTACTTTTTCGACTGAAATCAATCGCAGCGCTGGGTGCCTGATGGCCTTTGTCATAACCGGTATTCCTAAAGTCGTCTGGTTGAACTCGGTATTCTTCCGGTATGTCAGGATCAGGATCAAAGTCATTACTTCTGTCTACATCAATCCCGATAGAACCTTTTGAGATAACGTAGGAAGCCCATAGGGCACATTTGCGCTCAAAGCTGTAGCCTAAACTATAGCCATCGCGGTCAAGCACTAAATCCGTTTCACACGGCTCTCCGAGTTTTTTATGATTACGGAATGCAAATATCCAGGTATAGGTTTTGTGGCGATTAGGCCATAAGTGTATTAAAAATACATATTGTGCGACTGCTCCAACGATTACACCAGCTATGCCGACTAAAATACATTTGATTTCCATTTTTTCAGTTATCCGTGTTCAGTAGTGATTTTCTCGTTCCCACGCTCTGCGTGGGAATGCCTTTTAGCAACGCTCGGCGTTGCAGGACGCGGAGCGTCCTTTCAGGCATTCCCACGCAGAGCGTGGGAACGA
>LUTY01002050.1 GCA_001640045.1 Candidatus Thiomargarita nelsonii
TCTTATATGATGAAGTATGTATAGCATAATATCCATTAACACTTGTATCAATGAATAACATAACCACTAATAATAATATTCCCAAAAGATATAACCAGGGTATCCAAACGAGAATAGCTTGCGTGCGAAGTTGTGCCAGAGTTAACATGACTCCAAATCCGACAAAAAGGTAAAAAACTTGGCGAATCATCGTATCGATATGTTGATTACTCGCACTATAGAGGATAATTAATCCCATAGCAGACAATAATAATAGACTTATTATTAGAGGTTTATCTAAATGTCTTAATCTCAAGAGTATTTTAACGTTCATCTTTCATTTGCTACCTATCTAGCTTAGTATCAATGCCTTCAAAGTGCTTGACATCGTGAAAAGTGCCATCGTTTTGATAACAATAAAATTCCACGGTGGGGGCAATCGCATCTCTCCAAGGCGCACGTTGCCCTGTGGCGGGATGCCTCACGCCCGTCAATTGCCACAATCCAATCAATTGATGGCGCATTGTTTGCGGCGGCTCCAAGTCAAAAAAAGTATTTTTTTGCCGCTTGAACAACCGGTGATAAGTACTGAGCGATTAGATAATAAGGATTTAGGT
>LUTY01002051.1 GCA_001640045.1 Candidatus Thiomargarita nelsonii
GCTGCGATTGATCAGTTGAAAGTTTGGGGAGAGCGCAATAATGTTCCGGTGATTGCTTGCCACACTTCTTCTTCACTTAACATTTCATGCCAAACTGGCATAGCTAACAGTTGATTTCCCGCCCCGGTTTGCATATTGATGATTCTCATCTTTTCAGAATGAGTCATCCTCTGCTCCAAGCCTTGTGCCAGGTAGGGAATGATCTGATCATCAAAGGCATTCTGCCAAGCTTGCAGACAGGCTTCATTCCAAACCTCAGGGCAATGTTCACTGGAATATTCCCCTAACACTTCCAAGAAAACCCGCTTGAAATTCAAGAAATCTTCCCGCTTCAAATTGAATTTACGGTGCTTATAACCCAACTTCAGTAGACGTGCGTGTACGATTTCAGGCGCATTCACTCTAGCGACAAAGGCGAGAGTTTTCACAATTTTTTCCATTTGTCGGCTCATGGACTCTGGAAAAAGAGATTTGTAGTTCGGATGCTGCTCAAACAGGCGCTCATAAAACGTCAGCACCATTGCCTCCTGTTGACCCGCCAGTTTGTCCCAGCTTTCTCCAATCAGTTCTGTACTCATCAGTATCTCCTTGTGACT
>LUTY01002052.1 GCA_001640045.1 Candidatus Thiomargarita nelsonii
AAATACCACGATTGCGGGCACTTATCCTTAACTTAATGACATTGACTCACCAGCGCGACACGTCAATCCTCAAAGATAAGTACAACTCATGTTTAACAACGAATAATCTATTGACACCGCCTTGAAACGTCTATCAGTATCCACATTCAACAATTAACGAACCATAAGACCAATCATGCATATTGCTTGCACTCCACTCTCTAACAGACGGAGGATAGTTGCTTTCTAACGGTTCTTTCCAAGTCGTTTCCACTTTTGGTGCAAATAGTTACTTCAAACCCTGAGAGTGAAAATAAAAAAAATAAAAATATATTTATTTAATAACAATAGGTTATATTTTTTTCCTGTACATAGCATTTTTTGAATGTCGGACAAGCTTCTTTTTTTTTGTCCACCATTCGTTTTGATAAAGTTGATGAAGCTGTTTGATTTGTTCTTCATCGAGCGGTTCGATTAATCACATAACGGGTTTCTTGCCCCGCGACACTCACCGCAATCCGCTGATTTTCGGCATTATAACGATAAACCGTCTCCGCCACGCCCACTAAACGATTACGCGAATCAAAGCTAAAATCGCTTATCTCGCCATTCAAAG
>LUTY01002053.1 GCA_001640045.1 Candidatus Thiomargarita nelsonii
AAATCGACTGATGGAAATCTCGAAGCATCTATTGAAGGATGCGGAAAACAGACACCGGATGAGACTATTTTTTTGTGCCGCTTTAAAACTGATATCAAGATCAGCGTTTATGCACATCCGGTGGATGAATATGAACTTAAAATTGAGGCAGTTGCTCAGCCGTGAGTAAAAAAACGCCCTCTCCACCGTATTGAAAATCCAACCATAAAAACGGCATATCGGGATATTGTTCTACTAGACTGGCTTTACTGAGCCCCACTTCGGCAATGAGTACACCTTGTGGTGTCAAATATTGGGCGGCTTCGCAGCTATTCACTTAAAATTGGACAGGTTGATAAACAACAAGCGAGTCAGTTAGCTAAGTGTCTTAGCCAAGTCCCGGGTGTGGCAGAAGTGGTTGTTATTGTTGAAGAAGGCGTGGCCAATCTGAAAGTAGATCATAAGCTATTGGACAAAGTGGCACTGAATAAATGTTCTGTCATGAGCGAGGTGCGCTGTTAAGATTTTGATATGAGAGTACAACGAATGTAAGACAATGAATAAAACCGTTTTTCAATAAAGGTTGACGGTTTTTATTCGTTGTCCTACATTCGTT
>LUTY01002054.1 GCA_001640045.1 Candidatus Thiomargarita nelsonii
GGAACTCACAGCCGAAAAATTTATTGAAATCGAATTATTCGGCAAAACCGAGCGCGTCTACAAAACCGGCGATTTGGCCAGGTGGCGAACCGAAGGTAATATCGAATATATAGGGCGTATCGACCACCAAGTCAAACTGCGTGGTTTCCGCATAGAATTGGGCGAAATTGAAGCTGTATTGCATCAACATCCAGACATCAATGAATCGGTAGTCATACTGTATGAATCTAATCACAACAAGCAATTAGTAGCTTACCTCACTACCGATTTCTCATCTAAAGATGATTTGGTCGCTGAACTTAAAGACTGGCTGAAAGCACGGTTACAAGACTATATGATTCCCAGTCATTTCGCTATTTTGGATAAATTGCCTTTGACTCCGAACGGCAAAATTGACCGACAAGCGTTACCAGAACCGGTAATCAGAAAAAGTGTTTATACACATCCACGCGATGCAATAGAGTTACGTTTAGTTCAACTATGGGGAAAGTTATTTGGTATTTCTCCGGTGAGTGTGCTAGACGACTTTTTTGAGATGGGTGGCGATTCATTGCTCGCAATACGATTGTTCGCCAACATCAAGCAAGAGTTTGGT
>LUTY01002065.1 GCA_001640045.1 Candidatus Thiomargarita nelsonii
GTGGATTACTGGCACCAACAACTCACGGGTAGCCCGGAATTGTTGGAATTACCGACCGACAAACCGCGTCCACCACAGCAAAGTTACCAAGGCGCACATTATGCCCAACACTTGTCGCCGACACTCAGTCAGAAAATCACCACCCTGAGCCTCCTGGCGGGAGTGACTGACTTCATGACCCTGCTGGCAAGCTTTAATATTCTGCTGTCACGCTATAGTCGCCAAAACGACATCTGTGTTGGTAGTCCGATTGCCAACCGTACTCTGAGCCAAACTGAAGATTTAATTGGGTTTTTCGTCAATACATTAGTGCTGCGTAGCCAACTCCAACCCTCTTTAAGCTTTAGCGACTTATTGCTAGAAACTCGTCAAACGTGCTTGGAGGCTTATGCCCATCAAGACATTCCGTTTGAGATGCTGGTTGAACAACTGCAACCAACCCGTCGTCTGAGTCATCACCCCCTGTTTCAGGTCATGTTTGTCTTGCAAAATAATGAAGCGGCTGAACTGGAAATGCCGGGTTTGGACCTCACGGTACTGAACGCTGAGTACCCGATTGCCAAATTTGACCTAACCCTGAGCATGGAAGTCCAGGACGGGCAATTCCACGGTGTCTGGGAATATGCCACCGACTTGTTTGAGGCTGAAACCATTGAGCGCATGGCGGGACATTTTGAAGTTCTGCTGAGTGCCATTGTTGACAATCCAGAACAATCTATCAGGAACGTTCCAATGCTGACGGAAAAGGAAATTCAACAATTGCAGACTTGGAATGATACGACAAGGGATTATCCTTCAGGTAAAACCATTGTCGATTTATTTGAGCAGCAGGTGGAAAAAACGCCTTCTAATATCGCCATCGTTTTTGAAGAACAACAACTAAGCTATAGCGAACTCAATCGGAAAGCCAATCAGCTAGCCCATTATCTACTCAATATCAACCACGGCACTGATAACGACCTCATTGCGATTGCCGTGGAACGTTCATTTTCCATGGTCATCGGCTTATTGGCGATTCTCAAAACGGGGGGAGCTTATGTACCGATTGATCCGAGCTATCCACCGGCGAGGAGGAGTTATATGCTAGATGACAGTGCCGCTGGGTTATTGCTAACTCAAAGCCACCTGAAAGCACAGTTGTCATTAGATGAGTTGGAATCTGATTGTGTGGTGGTGTGTTTGGATGAGGTGGATACAGCGAACCTGCCTTTTGTAAATCCGGTGGTAAGTCGCCAGGCGGAGGATTTGGCTTATGTGATTTATACTTCGGGCTCGACGGGGAAGCCGAAGGGGGTGATGATTGAGCATGCCTCGTTGAGCAATTTGAGTTATGCTCTATCTGAAAAGTTGGGCTTAAATAATAGCTCTCCTCATATTCATAGTCTGAATGGCTCTTTGTCATTTGATACTTCTGTTAAACAACTTATTCAATTGGGTTTTGGTCATCAGTTGGTTATTATTCCCGAAGAGATACGCTTAGATGCTCTTAATCTATTTCAATACATAAGTCAGCATCACATAGAAATCTTTGATTGCACACCACAACAACTCAGTATGTTAGTCGATGCTGGATTACAAAATCGCATGTCTAAATTAAAGCAAATCTGGGTGGCTGGTGAGTTGCTTGCAGGTGACTTATGGGAAATTATCAAAAAGCTATCTATCTCTGGTTTCAACTTATATGGCCCGACTGAGTGTACTGTAGATGCTTCGTTGGCTTCTATTAGTAAATGCCAGTATCCAACTATTGGTTCACCATTAGCTAATATTCGCATCTATATATTAGATAAACAGTCTCAAATTCAGCCCCCCGGCATCCCTGGCGAACTCTGCATTGCCGGTGCTGGTTTAGCACGCGGCTACCTCAACCGCCCCGAACTCACCGCCGAAAAATTCATCCAAGTCGAACTCCTCGGCAAAACCGAACGCATCTACAAAACCGGCGACTTAGCCAGATGGCTCCCTGATGGCAACCTAGAATATCTAGGACGTATCGACCACCAAATCAAACTACGGGGCTTCCGCATAGAATTAGGTGAAATTGAAACCGTCATCAAGCCGATGACAACAAACGCTTAGTCGCTTACCTCACCACCGATTCAGAAGCAAATGACTTAGTGGCTTCCTTGAAAAACCTTTTGAAAGCCAACTTACCCGACTACATGGTACCCAGTCATTTCACCTTCCTTGCACGCTTACCACTGACACCCAATGGCAAAATTGACCGCAAAGCCTTACCAGCACCCGAAATTGAAATCGCCACTGGCACCCAGCCCATAACACCGACCGAAGACTTATTAGCTGGATTATGGGCTAGCGTTTCGAACTGGGTTTCAAATTGAACTACGGCCATTGAAGCGAGCACTCGCACGGTTAACTTGCCAACCATTGAGCCGCAGTCCTTCGAGTCACCTAAAATCTTATCCTTTGCCCAGCAACGTTTATGGTTTTTAAATCAATTGGAAGACAATAACAGTGCCACCTATAACATGCCAGTCGCCTTGCAATTGTCTGGTCAATTAGATAGTGCCGCATTGCAACAGAGTTTACACTGGATGCAGGAACGTCATACCAGCCTACGCACTTATTTACCAACTCAGAAAGGTCAAGCCACGGTACAGATTCAAACGATTGATAAGATTGAAGCCTTACCCATTCACGACTTAAGCCTGATGACGGACGAAGCCCAAAATCAGGAAATTCAAACTCAAATCAATAGCCACGCCATTGCCCCGTTTGATTTAGCCAAAGGCCCCTTATTCAAAGCCAAGCTGTTACAACTTAATGAAGCGAAG
>LUTY01002056.1 GCA_001640045.1 Candidatus Thiomargarita nelsonii
TTCAAGGGCGGCTTGATACAATTGCGAAGGATGGCGTGCTAGATTGTCAACATGGGGAAACACCATACCCCAATCTGAATTGGTGGGACGCCCCCACAATTCGCCGTTGATAAAGTTGCCAATCCGCCCGGCGCCTAATGCAAGGGGGGCCAGTGGTGCAATAAAGTCAGTGACTTCAAAAAAAGGTCGTTTAATTTTGCGTGCATACAACCAGGTTGCGACTAAAACACCTATCAGTCCACCGTGAAACGACATGCCGCCTTGCCAGATTTTAAAAAGGCTTAATGGTGTATCCAGAAAGGTAGAGAAGTCGTAGAATAAGACATAGCCTATCCGTCCACCTAATACAACACCGAGTACGCCATAAAAAATAATATCGCCCATTTTTTCTGGAGTGATAATGGCTGTTTCAGCCCGTGCCCGTCGTGAACCCAACCACCAAGCGATACCAAATCCAATTAGGTACATGGTGCCGTACCAATGTATTTTTAAGGGACCAAGTTGGAAAAGCACAGGATCGATTTCAGGATAGAGGATAATCTTTGGAAAGTAGAAAATCACCATAAAATATACCCCGAAAATCCGCAATCTCCG
>LUTY01002057.1 GCA_001640045.1 Candidatus Thiomargarita nelsonii
ACTTCAAACGAAATATACGGGGGGTACTGTGATCCACCTCTACATGACTGAACGTATTTCCAGCACCCAAGCGTGTAAGAATTTGGTGCGGAGAGTGTTAGAAAATTATCGGGTACCTTATATTACTGTTACCCCAACCTTTTCTATTTGCCCAGTGCATGGTTATTTGGCGGGAGAACATGAATTTTGTCCACTTTGTGATGAAGAAATGTTAACTAAAAAAAGACAAGAAGGAGTCTTAGATGATTGAAATCGAATCAAATCCCCAAGTTTCGTCTATAAATAATACTGTGATAGACACCAAAGGGCACATACTTTTAAAAGAATCTGAACGAACTCGAACTGAGGTATGGACTCGGGTGATGGGTTATCATCGTCCGGTGTCGGCATTCAACCCCGGCAAACAAAGTGAGCATGCAGAGCGGTTGCACTTTAAGGAGAATGGCAACCATTGATTTTATATTTTTTTCAAATAGTTAGTTTATAATGCCCGATCAACACCCAGCCTTCACCATTGGTGGATTAACGCCATTCACTACCTTAGATTTTCCGGGGCAATTAGCCGCCGTTATCTTTTGCCAAGGCTGTGCTTGG
>LUTY01002058.1 GCA_001640045.1 Candidatus Thiomargarita nelsonii
TTAAAAACTTTATGGTAGAATTGTTCTATCATTGCGATAATATTCAAAATATTATGGAAACATTGACAGAATGGTTTGTCAAAGATCCAACTTATGTTAGGGCACGAAGAAATGTACCACGAAAAAAGAGTTTAACTAGGGCTTCTTTAAACTACTATAAACGTGTTTATAAGCCTTGTTTTTAGTTAAATAGCTTTTTTAATAAAAACGGGTTTTATTGATTTTCCTGTTCAATCCGGAAAGAATGGGTTGGGGGACTTTTTGGCTAAAAATGGTTTAAAAATAGTTTTTTTTTGTTTTTCTCAAAAAATACAATATTTTTTTTATAAACAAAAACACAAAATTCTTAAAACCATGTTTGTCCGAATTTTTGACTTATTAATTTTTAATTCTATAAAATTTATACTATTGATATTAAATTACTTTTCATAATCAAAGTTTAACACCACTAGCAAATTTTAAAAATTAGTATAGCCTAGTCATTATTATAATAAAAAACGCATAGCAAGTGTCATTTTCGACTCAAGATACTCAACGCCAAAGTTAATTACCCCGTTCGACTGAACGTAAAACTCGGTGTGTGCATTCCCGTAG
>LUTY01002059.1 GCA_001640045.1 Candidatus Thiomargarita nelsonii
CATCTGAAAGCCATTCTCTCACTTTTTTTGAATTCACTTTCACTTTAAAAAAAGTGTCATCAACAAAGCGTGAAGGCGTTATCATATAACCCTCTTTATTGATGAGATATAGTTCTCCTGTTTTTCCTAAGCCGGTTCTATCAGTGGTGATTTCATATAAATCTTCCTGGGCTTCTATATTGATAATTAGAATGCCGGCAAATTCACCATTGACGACAATCGGTGCTGATATACTGAAAACGAGGGTGTTCGTCATCATAGAAATATGAATATCTTTGATATAAACACCCTCTTTGCCATGCGTGAATATTTCGGCATTACCAGGTTTATCAATACCCAAGTGTAGATGACTGGATACCACGACATCACCCTTTTTATCCAGCACTATTATTCTGGAAAAAATTTTTTCAGATTGTATTAAAGCTTTGATTCTTTGATTGGCAGAATCGACGCTCTTCTGCTTTGTGACAACGTCTATAAAAATCCTTTCATTTGCCAGAATCTTCACAACTTCTTTATGCCTCTCTAAAAGCGTTTCAATATGACGCGCCCTGGATACGGCAACATCTTCTAAATGATTAGAAATCTCCGTTT
>LUTY01002060.1 GCA_001640045.1 Candidatus Thiomargarita nelsonii
GCCATTATGGAGATTGTCGGCCAACATTTCCGCCCAGAATTTATTAATCGTGTTGATGATGTGGTGGTATTTCATCCGCTGGCTCAAGGAGAAATTCGCGCCATTGCTAATTTGCAAATTGATTATCTGCGTAAACGTTTGCAAGCGCAAAATATGGGATTGCTTGTCAGTGAGGCTGCATTAGATCATATCGGTGCTGCCGGCTTTGATCCGGTGTATGGGGCACGTCCTTTGAGACGCGCTATTCAGCAGAGTATAGAAAATCCGTTGGCTCAGGAGATTTTGGCGGGGAAATTTGTGTCGGGGGATACTATTGAGGTGGATGGGGCAATGCAATTTAAGAAAGTGGTTAAGAGTGCAAAATAGGACGCGGAGCGTCCTTGCAGGCATTCCCACGCTGAGCGTGGGAACGAGGACATACGGTATTTAACGGCTATTTCAATTACTTAAATACTTATGTATAATGGAGTGCGCTAGAGCGTGGGAATGAGTAAAAGTGGCGGTACCCACCCTACATTTGACTTGTGTATAAATGCAGAGCGTGGGAACGAGACAAAAATAAATTTGTTAGATGACCATAGTGAAAAAAGATAT
>LUTY01002061.1 GCA_001640045.1 Candidatus Thiomargarita nelsonii
TTAACTGGACAGACAAATCCATATATCAGCCCCGGCAGATCGTTTTCTATGATCGCAAGGGTGCCTTGTTAAAAACCCTGACATTTAAGGGGTACCGACAATATTTGGGGCAGTACTGGCGCCCCGACGAAATGCTTATGGTGAATCACCAGACTGGCAAAAGTACCCGTTTGTTGTGGAAAAACTACCGTTTCCGCACTGGGCTTAGCAGCCGTGATTTCACCAAAAATAGCATGAAACGGATGCGGTAGATTCAATGCCATATTGTGGCAGTTCGTAGTAGGCGATAAATCGCCTACTACGAACCTTACGATCAGGTTTATATATATGTCAGTGAAATTAAAAAAATTAATTTATATATTTTTATTATTATGGATATGCTGGAGCGTTCAAGCCGGCGAGTGGTCAGGCTATATCGCCGGCGAATTTCGGTATTTTCCAGAATCTCCCCTGTCCACCAACCAATACGAGGACCTCAACTTATCCCTCTCAGCACAACCAGAATATCGTCACGAATGGGATGATGGATACCAAACATTCACCTTTGTCCCCTTTGTGCGCCTTGATCAGCATGACTCAGAGCGCAGTCATTT
>LUTY01002062.1 GCA_001640045.1 Candidatus Thiomargarita nelsonii
TTCGAGTTCAGGTTGTAGCGCGTAGTGTTGTGCAACGATGGCGTTTGCCAGTGAATCACGCTGGGTGTCAAGTGTTTGACTGATTTGTGTATTGAGTGTAGACATGATTTTATCCTAAGAACAAATATATTCAAAAAAAACGGATGTCATTTGCTTTAGGTACTAATTTTAACCCTTTGGGGATCCCTTTGTGTGACTTGTGATGTTCGGGACTATGATGCCAGGTTTTGTAGCTATTTTCATCCGTCCAATAGGTGATTAGCCAAATTTCGTCAGGGTTATCAAACGGGCTGATAACGTATAACCGTACAAAACCTGTAGCTTTTTCAACAAAATGGGGACGGTTTTTGAAGGCTTCTTTTACTTCATTGGTCATGCCATTGGCAATGACAAATTTGCTTAACGCCACAAACATGATTAAACCTCCTTGGATAAATAAAGCGAATTGGCGTAAAATAGACGAATTCTTTTGGTTTAGGTATTTAATACAAGCATTGGTATCGGGCAAATAAATCACAATAATTCGCCTTGTTCTTCGCGTTTTAGCGGTTCTCCTTCCCAAGCACC
>LUTY01002063.1 GCA_001640045.1 Candidatus Thiomargarita nelsonii
TCAGGTGACACGCCAGTTGAATGAGCAAGGTATGCTTTATTCAACGGAAGATTCCGTTGCTGCTATCGCTTTATTGAGTGAATTGAGAAAATCAGGTCTTGTCACAGGTGAAGCCCGCTTATGCGTTAACGGTGAAGAGATGACGGCGATAGAGGCGGCGCAGTTGAAGGTTCCGATTGAGTCCATTGATGTGTTAAGTGGCGTTGCGGCTGTCGAGGTGACACGCCTCCATGAAGAGGATTGGACGCGCTTTGCTGACAATTTCCCGATCGGTATTCGTTTTGTAAATGCTGATAATAGTGAAATCCAGTATGTGAGGGCGGGCGATTGCATCGAATTAGTCATATCGCTGCCAAAGGGTTATCAAACAGGTGATATAGTTCACGTCGCTTTACCACCCTGTTTGTCTTGGATTCGGGGTGGGGTTAAGTTGTTTAGCCTAGATTTTGAAGGTGAGGAGGTGTTGCGGATACCATTGCTTGTCACTTCTCAGATTGAGGGGCAAGAGCATTTTGCTATTTGTGTCCGTAATATGTTTCAAGAGGAGCGGGCTAGTAGTCGTAGTTTGTTAATTAAGTGATATAGACGTCCAA
>LUTY01002064.1 GCA_001640045.1 Candidatus Thiomargarita nelsonii
CGCCACTCAGTATCAAACTGCTTGGGGTAAATTGCGACACGACGAGCAATAATGGCGTTGATATTCTGTGAGAGGCATGTCATATTTAGGGCGAATACTGTAATGGGTAATATTTGTATTTTTGATGGTGTGATCTTGAATAATGAGTAACCCGTTAGGTATTACAGTACCTCTTGGTATTTTCCACCACAGCGTTTTCTTATTTTTACTGGGTAGAGGCTGGTTGAAAGTTGATATTCCACCACTTGTGGAATCCACGTAAGTTATTTTTTCTCCATTGATTTCATTCTCATATATTTCTATATCAACCGCTCCTTCTCTAGGTGGAATTCTTACTTTATCAAGACGAGGCGTGTTTTTGTTACCTGAACGATAGAGATCAACACTAATAAAGTTGACTATAAAAAAGTCTGTTTGAGTTTCCATTGCTAAAATTTTTTACGAAATATTGCGCGTTATTTGTACCGTACCAATTTTGCTAAAAAATAGATAGTACAACTTCTTTCCGAATTCAACGGATATCCCCTAAATGAAAATCCGGGGATGAAGCCAATCCGTTGTACTAAGATTTTACTTACAAAAATTGAGCTAAT
>LUTY01002076.1 GCA_001640045.1 Candidatus Thiomargarita nelsonii
GTAAAGGTTGCCTTGACTTGTCATTATTTAAAAAGACTATCAATAAAATATCCAATAGAGTTTTATGGCAATTGTATGGCTACTTTATCCAGCGGGATATTATGGATGATTACCGGATTATTCGTCTAAAAACGGGTAAGCTTAAAATGATTAGCCCTCTACAACCTATTTCTACTGAAGCCTCAATTGACACAATTATTAGTATTATTGACATTATCAAAGTTGAATTCCAAAACCGGTATTCTAAATTTAAGATTGGTAAAGTTGAAGAAGCTATGAAAAAAGTGCCTTTACCTTTGAACATGAGATCGGCTTCGGATGGGACGCAGTTGCCTTTTGGTACTCGGATTCCGTTGGGCGACGTTGACTATTTGCGTTTTGGAGTACATTGGTTTAATGAGGAGGAAGGCATTCCTACAGATATTGATTTGTCTGGCGTTTTCTATGGAGACTACTTTAGTTATAGTCGGGAGATTGGATGGTATTCTGATTACCAAACGGTTTTTAGCGTGTTCAGTGGAGATTTAGTAAATGCACCGAAACCACACGGGGCAGCTGAGTTTATTGATGTTGAATTGAATGAGGCTTATCTATCTGGTTTGCCTTATGTTGCTATTTTTTTAAATCTGTTCGCCGGAAATAGTTTTGAAACCTCTCATGCGGTTATAAACGCGCAGCGTATCGAAAGCTTGGATGACGATCTGAGAGACATTGCTATGAACGGCGAAGCTTTTGAACCGGCAAGATTATTATTTAGTACGCCGATTAAAAAATGTTCTGATATAAAACAGATGCTCGTTTGCTTGATAGACACTGAAAACAAAGAAGTGATCTGGATAGATATGCCAAAGGTAACACGTTTATTATCCGCCGAATATGGTTTAGGATCATGCAGTAAAAGCGATGTTGCCACAACTGGCGATATGATCCAAGCCTTTATTAGTCGAACCCAACCGTCGTTGTTTGAATTGTATAGTTTTTTTGAGTACGATCCAAAGTTGCCTGATGTGAGTTGGGCTAATAAGTCGCCTTATGATTTGAGTGGGGTTATGGGATTTTTATAGAAGAAATTTGAAACGTTTGGACAAAAAAACTACGCCAATGTGCCCACACCTGCTCAGGTTAATGTTTATAACGACCTGCGATGTTTTGGCAACCTCGTCTGAATTTTTAGCGCGTAGCTTGGACTTATGTACGCGCTAATGTCTTATTAAAACAGATGGATACCCGCATTTTATGAACTCTGAAGATTATAAGAAAACTTGGATGGATCAAGTCCACAAGCTTTTCGACAAAGCAGATGATCACGAAGATTGGAACAATCGCGGCATTGCTCTTTTCAATTCAAGCCGCTATGAAGAAGCAATTGAAAGTTTTGATAAAACCTTGCAAATCAAACCTGATTATCACTGGGGCTGGTACAATCGTGGCAATGCGCTTTTAATGTCAGGTAGTTTAGAACAAGCGATTGAAAGTTTTGACAAAGCCCTGCAACTCAAAGCCGATTTACACGATGCTTGGAACAATCGTGGTGCCGCACTGATGAATTTAGGTCGCTTAGAACAAGCGATTGAAAGTTTTGACAAAACTCTGCAAATCAAAGCCGATTTACACGATGTTTGGAGCAATCGCGGTGTTGCCCTTAGACAGTTGGGCCGCTTAGAGCAAGCGGTTAAAAGTTTTGACAAAGCCTTGCAACTCGGAGCGGACAAACACGAAACTTGGCACAATCGCGGCGCGGTGCTGGGTGAATTAGGCCGCTTAGAAGCCGCGATTGAAAATTTTGACAAAGCCTTGCAATTCAAACCGGATAGTCACGAGGTTTGGAGCGATCGCGCCCTTGCACTAGGACAGCTAGGCCGCTATGAGCAAGCGATTGAAAATTATGACAAGGCTTTGGAAAGCAAACATGCCATGCCGCTTGTAATAGCTATATTTCAGATCCTAGATATCATTATGAATTTCGTGGCTTTGCTTGCGGTATTCGTGAAAATGGCTTAGTCACCTGTTGGGGAGAGAATAATGAAGACCGTGCCACTGCTCCCGTCGGAGTGAAGCTAAAACAGCCCTCTGATTTTACTCCTCCATCACATCCTGATGGATACACCCAAGCCGATCTTGATAAGGCGCGTGAGGAAGCTCAAAAAGCCTGTCAAGCCAACCCGGCTTCTTGTGGTATCGACATCAGTGGCGAAGTCCCAGCAGCGGTGATTGGACAAGATTTGTCCCTGCATGTCGGAAAAGCCCAATACCAAACCTTATCAGGTACACAACAGTTGTGGGTTGAACTGAGCTTTATTGGTCAGAATTATGACGGCAAGTTGTTGTGGGAATTGACTGATTATGGTGTAGTGGAATAGAGTCCAAGATAAATCTGGCCGACTCCTTTATTAACCGATGTTTAACGACAGGGATTATTGATTAACAGGGATAAATCAAAATCTTATTAGACTGAACCACTGCTAATAATTAATCCCAGTCGTTAAGTTTTCTCTCGTTCCCACGCTCTGCGTGGGAATGCATGCCTCGACGCTCCGCGTCGAACACCTCGGCAAAAACCAATTTTTTTTGAAGACAGTTTTTTTTTTGCAGGACGCGGAGCGTCCAGGCAGGCATGATCTCCGCTCTGCTCCGTTACTTCGTATCCCACGCAGAGCGTGGGAACGAGAAATCCCTGTCGTTAAGTTTTTGACTTATCCCTGCTAAAAAATAATCCCTGTAGTTAATTGAGCCTCACATTTTTTTTTAAGCCTCGTCTAATAATGTAGAAGGCGATATTAAAATAAAAAATCCTTATGAAGCAGCTTCCTTCTTTCACAATACCCCCTCACGGGATGTATAGCTGCTTCCTTTATTTAACTTATGACAAAAAATGAAACAACATAAAGCACTTATCTCACAAAATTTAATTTTGATAGATACAACCAGCGAGATTGTAACCCGTCAAGCTTATGCCCTACAAGCGCATAT
>LUTY01002066.1 GCA_001640045.1 Candidatus Thiomargarita nelsonii
TCAGCAAACTAATCTGGCGGTTCAGAGTTATCAGCTTGCGTTTTTGATACCGCGCTACTGATCGGCAACGGCGATTACCAAAACGTGCCCAAGCTGGCGAATCCGGTCAACGATGCCAAGGACATGGCAGCGGTACTAAAAACTTTAGGCTTTCAAGTCACGGTCAAACTGAACGCGACTAAACGCACCATGAAAAAGGCAGTCCGTGAGTTTGGACAAGGCTTGCGTGATGGCGATGTGGCTTTGTTTTTCTATTCTGGACATGGGTTGCAGTCGGACAATAGCAATTATTTAGTCCCACGAGAGGCAGATATCAAAAGCGATGCCGAGATTGAATTTGAAGCTTTTAATGCCAGTCGCGTGTTTGGAGAAATGAAACAGGCTAATAAAGGTGGCGTTAATATTATGATATTGGATGCGTGTCGAGATAATCCTTTTCAAACCAATAGCAAAAATATTAAAAAGGGTTTGGCTGATATGAGAAGTCCAGTGGGCTCATTATTGGCTTATGCCACGGCACCTAATCTGGCTTCTTATGGCGATAGTCAACAGCGTAATAGTATTTATACCAAGTATTTGCTGAAAGGCTTACG
>LUTY01002067.1 GCA_001640045.1 Candidatus Thiomargarita nelsonii
TCAAGCTTGACCGTTTCTGCTTGGTTGAGGTGTATGTGTGTGGCGTTAAATACTAGCGCTAGCTGTTGCTTGGCCTTAGGATGCTGAGTCTGCTTTGACTCATTAGGTCTTGCTGAATAACCGGTTGGTGATGCTACCGTCATGACATCTTGCGGCACTTTAGCCTGCACATCAATCGGCGTTTTCTTAACTGACAGCGTTTGCTCACTTTCCATCAATTGATTGATACACAAGGTAAATAATGCCATATTGACAAGGAAAAGAACAACTAAGACAATTGATTTTCTGAGTGCTTTAAACATAATTAACCTCGTTATGACACGATATGCTCGCTAAACTTACAAGCTTTTGTTCGGCAACCCTACCGGATTTCATATATACTAACATAACATTAAATAAAGATCACTAAAAAATTGGGTCCTTCGTGAAAGCAGTCCACAGGACATACTTCTACACAATCTGTATATTTACAAAGGATACAATTGTCAGTAACTACAAAAGCCATTGTTAAATCCGCAATGTTTATAAATGGGAGTGTTATTGTAATCGTTAATGTTCCTGTTTCACAAGGTTATGAACGATTGATAGTGATC
>LUTY01002068.1 GCA_001640045.1 Candidatus Thiomargarita nelsonii
TTATCCTTTCTTACATATAATCCTTGTAGTTTTTTTTTATTATGTCACTAATAATATTATTATTTCTATCAATCTTGTTATACTCTTTTATCAAGGGATGGGCCATCATTCCCATCGCTTTGATATTGTTCGGAATCGGTTTGGGCTATTTAGATACTTTCTTTCGTCGAAAAAAATTATCTCCCCCATCACACACTCAAACTAAACTGACTAGCTTAGCATTATTACATCTGGCAGCAAAACAGCACTCCGATACTACTCAAGTCTTAAATGAAGAAATAGACAAGGTGTATCTAGAAATATGTGAACATCTCAGCGAGGATGAGCAGCGGAGTTTGTTGGAATCGACATGGACTATGTTGAATAATCGACTGGATGGCGCTTTGGGAAATATGCCTTGGACTATCAGATTTTTTAAATTGTCCGATATTCAAACTCAACAGGCTGAAGTTAATCCGTCGATTGTTCAAGTGTCCACAAAAAAACAAGTGATTGAAAGTGTTGAATTTGAAGTCGAAAAAGTGCCAACATCAGAGACAGGACGCGGAGCGTCCGAGCAGGCATTCCCACGCAGAGCGTGGGAACGAGAAAAA
>LUTY01002069.1 GCA_001640045.1 Candidatus Thiomargarita nelsonii
GCACCATTGGTGTCGAAAGATAGGTTGCCACGGCAACTGACAGTCAATCCGCCCGCGTTTAAAACCTTTGCTCCCCAGGTTGATGAGTCACCCCGCTCCAATGAATCGCCAACAGCACTAGTCACTCGATTAGCTGAATTGAAAGCGCGTTCGGCTCAGTCAAGCTATCCGCAAGCTTTGATCATTGGCTCAGATCAAGTTGCGGTGATAGATAATACCATCCTGGGCAAACCGGGTAGCCATGAACAGGCTGTTAAACAACTCACTCAAGCCAGTGGTAAACAAGTGGATTTTTTGACTGGCTTGTGCCTACTCAATACTGACACCAATCAAGCTCAAACTGATATTGTACGCTTTAGCGTGAAATTTCGTCAGCTTAGTTTGACACAAATAGAAAATTATCTACATCAGGATAAACCCTATAATTGTTCTGGTAGTTTTAAATCAGAAGGTTTGGGGATTGCTTTGCTAGAGCAAATGATCGGTAGCGATCCCAGTGCTATCATAGGTTTGCCTTTGATTCGTCTAGTACAGATGCTTGAAGCGGAAGGTGTGTCAGTCATTTGACTAGTTATCAGTTATCATCTCTCGTT
>LUTY01002070.1 GCA_001640045.1 Candidatus Thiomargarita nelsonii
CATTGCCATTAATAATGATCTCACTGCTAATAGAAGGCAGACCATTCTCGCCATCAGTGCTATTATTAACCACTGTCAGCGTGTAAGTCGTTGACGATTCCAGTTCAATTGTATCCGCTCCGTTCCCTGCTGAGCAGCCACCCGTAGCACTGTCAGTATTAGCCGCTGTGATAGCATCTACCAGACTACAGCCACCACCGACATTAATCGTCGCCGCGTGAGCCATCGGCATCGCCCCCAAACCCAGCGCACTGCTAATCATTAATGGCAATAATTTGTTTTTCATTTTTTTTTCTTTCATGTTTGAACTCTTATAGACACAAATAATTAAATTCGTTTATTTCATAATTAATTGTACTAATATTTTACTATCCTTACAATTATGAACTATACTTTAAAATCGAAAATAAATCAAAACTAAAAACTCATGAATAACATAGAAAAACTTGAGCCACTCTCCGCCCCCTTACAAGGCACCAATCTCATTGAAGCCAGCGCGGGAACCGGCAAAACTTATACTATCACTACCCTATTTATCCGCCTCATTCTCGAAAAACACTTAATGGTGGATAACATTTTAGTCGTCACCTTTA
>LUTY01002071.1 GCA_001640045.1 Candidatus Thiomargarita nelsonii
TGTCATTGTCGGAAATGGTGACAGTGGTACTGTCTAAATTCACCCCACTCACCGGATCAGATAGGATGACTGTGAAAGTTTCATTACCTTCATATTTGCGATCATCAGTCAGCGTGAACGTCAAAGTTTTATCGCTACTATCGCCATCCGCCCAAGTGAGTGTACCACTGACATAACCATCTGTAGTGGCATAATTTACCGCTAATGTGCCATTCGGCTCCCCAAATCGACGCACCGTGAGGCTGACAGTGCCGGCATTTTCAGCAACATTAACAGCAGAAGTGGTAAAAAATTCAGAACAGAGCGTTTGAGTGCTCTCCCAAGCTGGGTTATGGCTATTAAGCCAAGTAATCAGCGCATGCTCAGAAGCCCTTAAATGGTTGTGATCTAAATTTAGCAACGCCATTTGGCTCAAGTTCATCAACGAAACGGGGAGATTTCCACACAATGCGTTATTATTCAGCACTAGAGTATTCAAATGGCTCAAGTTAGCCAATTCTGCGGGGATAAAACCGCTGAGTTGGTTTTCATTTAGAACGACTCTCGTGACATGTCCACCGCTACAGCTTATTCCGAACCAACTACAGGGTGTC
>LUTY01002072.1 GCA_001640045.1 Candidatus Thiomargarita nelsonii
CTAAGTTGACTACATTTTTTCAAAAAACTTTTTATTCCTTTAGGCAATCTGTTATAAATGAAATGAAAGGAGATTTGAGGAGAGCCGCTGAGCGTAGAGATGAAATACACACGAATTTTCTGGAAAACCTAGACATTTTGAAATCTGAATCGGTTTCTCCTCAAGATTTTTCAAAATGGTTGAAACAAACTCAAACATTCACCTTTAACGAATACGACAAGCGAGGCAATTTGGTAGGAACTACTCTCACCAACAAAGCTTATTGGCTAGATAGACTCGAACAGGCTGAAATTTCTAGAATTAGAGTTGAATATTACCGACTTGCCGCAGAGAGTTTTAATCAAAAATTGACTGATTCAAATCCAAACAAATTAAATAAAATATTAGGATTTTATTTATTAGATTCTTTCTTACGAGGGTGGGTTCCCTCATTTGTGGACAATTCATTAAACTCTCCGTACCGCCAGTGGCTTCAAGAGAGACGTAATGAAGTTTGGTCTTTCATCATTGCCTCAGCCCGTTCTCAAGGTATGGATATCCGACCGATGATAACTGAAAGTACAGTTTTTCAAATTCAAAGGAATGGTAAATCG
>LUTY01002073.1 GCA_001640045.1 Candidatus Thiomargarita nelsonii
CCTTATCAATATCACTCCCGGTGGTGCTATCTACGCGATTTTTCCCGTTCCCTGGGAACGGATGGAGTCTGCCCGTCTCAATGCCGGACAAAAACGGGAACTCGTGGAGGAAGTCGTTTTGCCAATGAGAGAAGTCGGGGAGGACATTATCAAAGTGATTACCAACAAGAGTCCAATTGATGTGTCATTATTAGAGCAACGGCCTTTCATTGAACAGCGTACCTATCCTTTAGAACATTTCTTAGTCAATGTGGTGCATGGCGAGCGGCGGCGAACATCGACAAGAAATGATGAATGGGCGACGGAACAGGTAACATTTGAAGTGAAATAAATCGGCTAGGAGTCCAAGATTTATCTTGGACATGGCGGATGGGTTATAATCGTTTGGTCTGTGACTCGACGTTCAAATTAGGAGTTAAATCTGATGAAACCATTAAAAATCATACCCTTACTCATCGCTCTCGCAGCGATGCTCATGTCAACGTCCGTCCTCGCGGCGGGCAAACACGCCTTGCTTATTGCTATCCAAGACTATAGCAAGACACCCTTTAACTCTCTTTCCGGCCCCATCAATGACCTCAAATTGACTGAAG
>LUTY01002074.1 GCA_001640045.1 Candidatus Thiomargarita nelsonii
ACACGTGCGGCTCGTTTGGCCTAATGATGACATAACTGTCTGAAAATAAAGCCGATTTATAGAACTAATGTCATGGTACGATTACAAAATCGTCTATCGTGGTGATTGGAGAAATTGTGAGGTGGAAGTACAGCCCGGCTCCCCATCGGGGGGTATAAGTGACGTGAAACCGCCCCACAAGATTTCCCTTGGGATAGAAAACTATACCCGGCTCGCCTGAAACTAAAGGGGGGTCAGTGCAAGGGTATCAATGCCAAAGCAAGGAGGATGGGCTAGTATAGCACAGATGAAATCTCCGCACGGGCGGTTATTCCAAAGGACACACTGGTCAGGGCGGGCGGGTAGGTGTTTGCCTGTCACGCAATCACTCAATGCTGGCCTCGTCTATAGGGGATATCTAAGTGTGCAATAACATGGCATGGGAACGAGTAAACTCAATGTGTTTGTCACTAGCTGGATAGCTAGAGGAATAGGACAAGTAAACTATTTAGCGGCAGCATTGAAGTAGGATGAGAGTAAAAGCTAATGCCCAACTGCTTCCGAGGCAAACGTTTTCGCGGTAGCGAAAACGTTTGCCTCCTTCCGAGGCAAA
>LUTY01002075.1 GCA_001640045.1 Candidatus Thiomargarita nelsonii
AGCAAGTGGCTCACTTGGATATTGCCGGCTTTATGAAACCGGCGGAGGAAGTCGGCGGCGATTACTACGATGTTCTTCAACATCATGGACGCCTCCTGTTTGGCATTGGTGACGCGACCGGACATGGACTAGAAAGCGGTATGTTGGCACTGATGACCCAGTCTGCCGTGCGAACCTTGCTGGAAAATGGGGAGACGGATTGGACAAAATTCCTCAATAGTATCAATGGAATGATTTACAAGAATGTCCATGAACGCCTGTCAATTGATAAAAACATCACTCTCTCTTTATTGGAATACCAACCCCTTTCGTCAGGAGAAACTGGGGGGGTTTTACGAGTGAGTGGTCAACATGAAGACATCATTGTCGTGCAAAATGGCCAGATGGAGCTGATAGACACGACTGATTTAGGCGTTCCGGTTGGATTCTTGGACGATATTGCCAAGCATGTAGGCCAAACGGAGGTGGCGTTGAATACCGGTGATGTGGTGGTTTTGTACACAGATGGCATTACCGAGGCGGAAAATATAGAACAAGAGGAATACGGCATCGAGCGCCGTGAGACCCGCGGCACCGACAGCCACTAGAAAAG
>LUTY01002087.1 GCA_001640045.1 Candidatus Thiomargarita nelsonii
TAAACAATACCTTCGCCAATTTAAAAATCGGGGTAGTGAGGTTGTTTCGGGAATGAGGTACGATTTCCCGAAACCGTTGTGGCGACTGAGTTTCGGGAAATCGTACCTCATTCCTCCCGTAGGGAACTTAACGAAAATGACGTCATTTTCTGACTTGGGTGCAATTGCCCTACAAGGTGTACGTCGTGCCACACCAACGCTAGGTGAAAGTTTTGTCGTTATTGGCTTGGGAATATTAGGGCAACTCACAGTGCAAATGCTCAAAGCCAATGGTTGTCGCGTTATTGGTACTGATATTGATAAAGACCGTATTCAAACCGCAAAAGAATTAGGCATGGCTGTCGGTATTCATCCTGCTGAAGATAATGATATTGAACAAGTCATTAGATTAACTGATGGTATCGGTGCTGATGGAGTTATTATTACTGCCGCGACGGCTTCTGATGAAGTGGTATCCACTGCTTTTAATATGTGTCGTAAAAAAGGGCGTGTGGTTTTAGTGGGTGATGTCGGATTGCATCTAAACAGGGAAGATTTTTATCAAAAAGAATTGGATTTTTTTATATCAACTTCTTATGGTCCCGGTCGTTATGATAATATTTATGAAGAGCAAGGTTTAGATTATCCGGTTGCTTATGTGCGTTGGACGGAAAATCGCAATATGGCGGAGTATCTGCGTTTGATAGCAGATGCTAAACTGAATATACAAACCTTAATTGCTAAAACTTATCCCTTAGAACAAGCACCACAAGCCTACGAATCATTAAAGGATTCTTCCGCCAAACCCTTGATGGTGCTATTATCCTATCCACAAGACACTGAACTCAAACGAACCATTCCCAATCCACAAGCATCAGCGGCTGGAAAAGGCAAAATCAGGATTGCTATCATCGGAGCCGGTGGCTTTGCCAAAGGTATGCATCTGCCTAATTTACAAACACTTTCTGAAGATTATCATATTCAAGCCATTGTAAGCCGTACCGGACATAATGCCAATGCCACAGCCAAGCAATTCAAGGCTAACTATGCCAGCACTGATTATCAACAAGTACTCAATGACAAAGAAGTGGATGTTGTACTGATTGCCACCCGTCATAATCTACATGCCGACATGACGCTGCAAGCCCTCAAGGCAGGAAAACATGTCTTAGTAGAAAAACCATTGGCAATCAATCGGGATGAGCTGCAAAAAATTGTAGCCTTTTATGAAAATTCAGAGCCATCAACACCCATCCTACTCACTGGATTTAACCGTCGCTTTTCACCTTATGCCAGACGCATCCAAGAAATAACCAAAAACCGCAGCAATCCAATGATCCTCAATTACCGTATGAATGCAGGTTATATTCCTTTAGAGCATTGGGTACATACTGAAGAAGGCGGTGGACGCAATATTGGAGAAGCTTGCCATATTTATGATTTATTTACCTATTTTACTGGTAGCAAAGTGATTGATGTCACGGCTCACGCGATAACACCAAAAACTAATCACTATTCGCGTCACGACAATTTTGTGGCAACTATGTATTTTGAAGATGGCTCCGTAGCTACGCTGACTTATACTGCTTTGGGCTCTAATAAATATCCTAAAGAACAAATGGAAGTTTATGTGGATGGTAAAGTGTTAGTGATGAATGACTATCAGAAATTGGATATTGTCGGTGTAAAAGCCAAAGGCATTGCTCAAAGCAAAACGATGGATAAAGGGCAAAAGCAGGAATTGGAAATGTTTGCTAAGGCGATTAAACAGGGTGGAGAATGGGCTATTCCGTTGTGGCAGCAGGTGCAGGCTATGGAGATTGCTTTTGAGGTGCAAAAATTGATAAAATACACACTTACCAAGATTTATCTTGGACATCCGCTGTCTTATATTTCTGGACACTCAACGACTTTAAATTCAACACGACGATCAATGGCATCTTGGGCATTGTCTGTTCCTGAGCCAACGATATTTTCCCTGAAACCTTTACCAATCGCTTTTGATTTTTGCATGACATCAAAAAAATTATTCTGCAAAAGTTGCAGAATTCTTTTGGCACGTTGTAAAGACAATTTGTCATTGTACTCTGCCCCCCCAGTGCGACTGCTGTGACCAATGATATGGAGACAATGACCGCTGTTATTGAAGTATTTGCCTATTTGGCGCAACCAAATATCATACTGATTTCGCATCTTTTTATCTAAGTCTGTGGTATTCACTAAAAAAAGAAATTTTGCACTTAAATTTCTTTTTTCAACACCAAGAGACACTAACTGGCCAAACGCCTTTTCAGCTTCATCCCAACGTTCCAAGTTGATATAAGTCATATACAATCTTGCATAAGTCTTCATCATCTTTTTTCCCTCTTTGTGTTGACTGATTTTGGTGAAAACAGACAGGGCATGTTCGTAATTTTGCTTTTCATAGGCTGTTTCTGCATCAGTCATCAAGGCATTGAAATAGTCATCTTGTTGTTTTACTTGTTGACCCACAGGTGCTTTCATCATTTTAACAAAGTTTTCAGTTCGCTGATCTTCGATAATCATCGGACTCTCCACTATAGGCGTATAGTCCAACTTTTTATCTGAAATCAAAACAGTTGAGCGAGCGACAACCTTTGCCGTTTTTCGATCCAATACCAATGAAACAACACGGTAGTATTTTTTTCTTTCTGAGCTTGAACCTTTGTAGGTATCATAACGAATAATGCCGTACATAGAATAATCAGCATCAGCTACACTTTTCTGTGTCATTCGAGAAATGGCAAATTTCTTACCGAATTTTGTATTCGTTTCGGCAAAAATACTTCTTTCAATATCTCGACTGACTTGGACAACTTCTCCGCTGTTTACATCAATAAATGGCTCTAACACGATCTTTTTTGGCCCCTGTTTCAAAATGGCTTGACTTTCCATTTGCAATTTACCAAAAAAGCCTTGGATATTAATAACTTGCATTAGCAAGTTATTAGTCAATATAGGGATAGCA
>LUTY01002077.1 GCA_001640045.1 Candidatus Thiomargarita nelsonii
TGATTGTACCATTGTTGATAACATCCCCATTGACTGTCAAGCTGCGATAAGAACCTGATGCCTGGAGTTTTGCCCCGGACGTCACACTCACTCCAACAACCGTAGCATTGATATTAAGTGATACAGTGCCATTAATCTCCACTATATCGGTCACATCAGGCACACGCTCTTCCACCCAAGTGCTTGCGTTATTCCAGTTCCCACCGCCAGGCACAGCATGGATAGTAGGAACAAGGGCGGCAAAGGCAACACCACCTAAAAGGTTTCCCATAACGAAAAAGACAACCATAAACACACTGATTAAGTGGGTAATGGCCCATGAACGGTGAGTTTTTGGCGAGTCTAATTGACTTTGAGGTATCATTCTTTCTCCTCCAAATTGCTAGTTATTGAAAATACGAAACATCATTACTTGTACCAAATCAGGATACGAAGATCGCTATGCTACATCTGGTATTTTAACGACAACCAATTTTTCTTATAGCCTATGCCAAATGAGTTTGCACAGAATGGTTAATTAACTATATGAAATATATATTTTTATATTTTTTTCAACTCGTGTCAACTCATATGGCACAGGCTAGGGATAAGT
>LUTY01002078.1 GCA_001640045.1 Candidatus Thiomargarita nelsonii
GCGCGATCTGAGAAAAGGCGATATTCTGACTTTCACATTGCACAATGACTCCGAGCAGGATTACTATTGTTACCTGATCAATATCAGTTCTAACGGTGCCATCAGCGCGATTTTTCCCCATCCAGATGAGCGGATGGAGTATGCCCTTGTTAAGGCGGACGAAAAGCGGGAACTGACTGAAGATGCCCTGTTTCTAATGGAAGATGTCGGAGAGGAGACGATTAAGATTATCGTCAGCAGTCAGCCGATTGATGTGTCGTTGTTTGAGCAAGAAAAGTTTAGGGAACGCCGCGAGTTCAATCCTTTAGAGCGGCTCTTGGTGAATGCGGTGCATGGAGAGCGGGGGTTAACGCGGGTATCACCTTATGAATGGGTAGCGGGGCAGGTGACGTTTGAGATTAAATAAGTGCAACAGGAGTCCAAAATTTATTTTGGACTCCTTTTATTATTTTACTTCTTCACAATGAACCAATTCCCACCCACGAAAGATCAACATAATCGAGATCAAATTAACACCTCGATTTCCCTTAATCACTCGCGGATCGGAGGCATATTGCCGCAATTGGTTTTTAGCTTCTTTAACTTGTTCTTG
>LUTY01002079.1 GCA_001640045.1 Candidatus Thiomargarita nelsonii
AGGGAACAGTTATACCTTCAAAAGTTGGGATGCGAGTGAACAACAAGAATATACCGCTACCAATGTAACCTTAAACGATCCTTACGGAGATGCTTATACAGGTGCTGTCTTTCCAGACGGGGATGGTCAGTATAGTGTTGTTGAATTAATATTCCAAGATGTAGTTCAACAAGAGATCACCTTGGATCCAGGTTATCAATTTATTTCCCGAAATGTGGCACCAGCTGATTTAGACCTGCAAAGCGTACTTGCTAATATTCTGAACTCAGTTGAATTTGTCAAAGACTCAGATGCCAACCTGCTTCGCAAAATCGGTCCTAACTGGGTAAATGGTATCGGTGACTGGAATCTAACCGAAGGTTATTTAATTAAAATGGCGGGAGCGGCTACCTTGACAATCGAAGGTCAACCGGTTGATCCTCAAACCCAGATTAATTTAACCCGTACTTACCAATTCATTCCTTATTTACCTACTAGTCCGCAAGATGCAGTAACGGCGTTGTCCACAATCTTAGACAATCTCGCTTTTGCCAAAGACTCAGATGCCAACCTGCTTCGCAAGATCGGTCCTAACTGGGTGAATAACATTGGT
>LUTY01002080.1 GCA_001640045.1 Candidatus Thiomargarita nelsonii
TGGCGAAACGTGGTTGAAAGAAGAGGGGAAGCTTGATATTGAAACGGGGCTGTCGGTGGGAATAGAAATCGCAAAAGGGCTGCAAGTGGCGCATGAGCATCACATTTATCATTTGGATTTAAAACCCGCTAATTTGTTACTCAAAAAGACGAATAGCGGTTTAATTTCGGTGAAAATCATAGACTTTGGATTGGCGCGGGTAGCGACTTCCTTGAGAGATAATGTGCATAGCGCAACGGGAAAAACGCAATTTGGTCAAATGATAATAGGGACGTTGTATTATGCGCCTCCGGAGCAGTTAGGACATACGGAATATGGTGAACCGAGTGCGAGAAGCGATTTATATGCTTTTTCCGGCACTTTGTATCGGCTGATGACGGGGGAAATTCCTCAACCTTTAAATCCGATCTTTTTGACGGAGGCGCCGCCGGCATTATTTCAACTGTTATGCCAGTGTTTGAACCGGGAGCCTGCACAACGCCCGGATTCTGCAGAAGAAGTGGTGAAGCAGTTGGCAGAGATTAAGGCGGGACTCAAAAATGGCAGGACGCGGAGCGTCCAGGCAGGCATTCCTTTGCCTCGCGTGGGAAC
>LUTY01002081.1 GCA_001640045.1 Candidatus Thiomargarita nelsonii
AAGTTTCGGCTTGCCACAACTTCGTAACCCGTTAGATTAAAGGAGTCCAAGATTTATCTTGGACGTCCTGGCATTAGCTTATTTCGCCTTAGGCTGATTTTTAGCCTGTTCTAAGGCGATTTCCTTTAGGGCTTGGAAAGAACTCTGGCTTGAGCCGCCTTCAATCGCCTTAACCGCCAATTCTTGAGCTTGTTTGAGAGCTGCTTCCAATTGTTTGGAAAGTTTGTCGATTTGAGTGCTTTGATCAGCGACTTGCTCTTCTAAGGAACTAATTTTCAATTGGTTAACGTTTTCTTCACCCGCAAACTCTTTGGCAGCTAACTCAGCCTTATTCTTGGCTTGATGACGAGCAATGCCTGTGCCCTCCTCTTTGGCTTTTTTGACTGCCGTCTCCAATTCTTTGGGAAAACGCTCAACCTTGGTTTTGTATTCAGCAAACTGCTTTTCGCGTTCTGCCAGCACTTTTTCACGCTCATCCCACACCTTGCGGCGTGTTTCTTCAAGTTCATCTAAGGCTTGTTGTTGTTGTTGTTTCTGTTGGTTGTACTCTTCATCGTTGATGCCACGATTTAAGCCTAAGTTATAGCTAT
>LUTY01002082.1 GCA_001640045.1 Candidatus Thiomargarita nelsonii
AAATGTTCCCAATATTTATCAAATACTTGTGATGTACAAAACCCTTTTTCCGCGTTGAGACGTTGTTCAAGCAAGCCCTGCCATTCATAATTAAAATTTTCTTTTTGATGTGGCTTTTTGAGCGAGTGTAGGGTGCGTCCTACGCACCGATTCATCGCTCGGAACAGTGACATGGTAAATCTTTGTTGCCATGCCTCTTGCAGTGCTTTAACGTCAAAGTATTGTTTCTAACCTCGCCGCTTTAGTGAGCATTTAATTGATTATTCGTTGTTAAACATATTTTAGAAAATTTTCGGTAGCTATAGAGTGATTGTGACAACTAAAGATGAGGGGATTGATGTGCCAGAGGCTAAAATCGCCCGGCTGCCTAACTTCGGTTAAAATACCTTAAAATTTATGATTATTTTATGAATGTGCTGAAAAATGAAAATCGGGTGATATTTTTCTAAATATTTCCACGACTTCATCATTTGTTTTAGCATTAAGTTGCTGTTTGGCAATATCTATGCTAATAGCATGTTTCAAAAATAAATCCATAAGCATTTTTATGCTACCCCTCACTTCTCCTCTTTTTTCAGCTTCCAATATTT
>LUTY01002083.1 GCA_001640045.1 Candidatus Thiomargarita nelsonii
CGCTTAAAACGTTGATGCAAAGGATGTTGCTGCCAATCGCGGTGCATTAACGCGAAACGGTGTAAATCGACGCGCTGATTATCATCGATCAATATTTCTTCCTTAAAATAGCCCTCATGTATGAACCCGTAACGCTGCATTATTTTGAGTGCTTGATGATTATGATCTGTCACATAGCAAATCAATTTGTGCAGCTTAAAATGGGCAAAGCTGAGGGCGATGCTGGCATGAATTGCTTCCCAAATACATCGAGTGCCATATCCACTTATAAAACCCGCTGAAAATTCAGCTTTTTGGTTAAATTCATCAATACTAGATAAGCCAATGATACCGATGGGTTTCTTCTGCTGTATGACTAGGACTTCAAACTCAGTGCGGGGATTAGACTGTGCTTGCATCGCTAAGTGTACGGCTAATTGTACCGCTGTAGGGCACAATCGCTTGAGATAGGGCTTGTAGGCTAAAAAGTTCGGATTTTGTAGCCAAATATGGTACAAAGGTGCATCCGAGGGGGCAATGTGACGGAGGCTAACATACTTACCAACAAATAAAGGCGTTGAAGTATCATTCATAAAAAAAGATGTGCAAGG
>LUTY01002084.1 GCA_001640045.1 Candidatus Thiomargarita nelsonii
CTGGTTAAGCTATATTTCTTGTCGTGTATATAGCCAGCTTTCAGCCATCGTTTAACTATTGGTCGGAAGTCGGTATCAATTTGCGTAGCTAGGAATTTATGGTCAATGTTGTCAAAGCAACCTTTTATGTCTGCGTCGAGAACCCATTTTGGTTTTTTGAGAAGTGTTCCAGCAATTTTTTCGATTGCGTCGTGACAACCCATGCCTGGTCTGAATCCATAGCTGCATGATTCAAATTTAGCTTCAAAATATGGTTCAAGAGCAAGTTTAGTGGCTGCTTGCATTGCCCTGTCTTTAATGGTCGGGATACCCAGTGGTCTAAGTTTCCCATTTGTTTTCGGGATGTATATCCTCTTAGCCGGTTTAGGTTTGTATTTATCCCACCCATTTCTGACAGTATCTAGCATGTCTTTTACTAAAGCTATCTTTTTCGATGGTGTATTGACTTTAACTCTATCTACTCCTGCGGTGCGTTTTCCTTTGTTATCGGTTGTTACCGTTCGCACTGCTAACAGCGTAGCGTAATAAGAATTTTGCAATAGGTACATTAAGCTCTTGGCTTTGCTGTACATACCTGATTTCGTGGCTTT
>LUTY01002085.1 GCA_001640045.1 Candidatus Thiomargarita nelsonii
GACGCGATTGTTCTTGTGCATCTTGGGTGACTTGGCGTATTGCAACTAAAATAGCAGATGAACTGCCGTAAAGAAGCCTTATTAAGCTTTTAGCTTTTGTTAATTTACCTGTTTGGCTCGCCTTATAAATCCGCTTTTGGAGATTGAAGACTAGCCTTTCAATTATTCTCCAATCGTCGTCGGAGAAGGTATTCAAATCATTCTGAAATTCGGTTTGGTCCATATTATTTTTTGGACTCCTAAAATAAACTGGAAAAATCGTTTTTAACTGCTATACTTTAAGTGTAGATAATGGATGTATTTTTTTTATTAGTACAACTAATTAAGAAATAAACGAATTTAAGAACTTTGTTAGTTTTTGTTTTTAATTCGTTTTTTTCTAAATTCGTTGTACTAAGGATTAAATAGACTTTATACCAATAAGGATTAAATATGTCAATAAATTTTATTTTAAAAATAGAAAATATAATTAATCAATGGTTATTGAAAGAAGAGCCGGTGCCGGATATTCCCCTCAGTAATTTTGAGGCACTCACCAATGAAATGAAATTGGCGGATGTCATATTGGTTGAAGGTAGGTCCAGAATAGG
>LUTY01002086.1 GCA_001640045.1 Candidatus Thiomargarita nelsonii
ATGTAGGGTGGGCAACGTGTTTTTGTTGCCCACCAGCCCCGAATCGGTGGGCAAAAAAAAACAATATTGCAAACGGGTAGTAAGGAATGCGTTGCGCCGTGCCCAAGTGCAACTGCCGGATGAACGAGTTTGACTGGATGCCCAAGCGACTCGTTACGCTTTCATTAAAAATTGGAGCGAGGAATTTTATATATTTTTATTTATCTTAAAAATAAAAAATAATAATAAAAAAAGCTTGTAATGAGCAAAAAAAGTTTGTACCATACGCGCCCGCCCATTGATGCGAGGTTTGTTGTTTGGTAGTTTTCACTGAAAATATGCAAAAAACTTTCTTGGAAAAAACATTTTTTGGAGAGTTTTGCAAGCAAGAGGCTCATTCATAAACAACAACTTGATTTTTGGAGACTTGTTTGCATTGAGACTTAAGTGCCTCATCTGTTCAAGGTTTTGGACGAAGGGGTTTTTTTTTGGGTTACCGTTATGTTAATTTGTATATAACGAGACAGCGAGACGAGCAAATATGCCTGACTATAGTGTAGGCGGACGAATCTGGATTGAGGGTCCTGAAGGGACGTATCTGGGCTATGGA
>LUTY01002094.1 GCA_001640045.1 Candidatus Thiomargarita nelsonii
CGCGGATCGGAGGCATATTGCCGCAATTGGTTTTTAGCTTCTTTAACTTGTTCTTGTAACACCTTCGATGTGTACTTGCTTTGCGTGATATACTTGAGTTCAATCAAATAAGCATATTTGACATCCTCATATTTGGGAAAAAACGGCTCTAGGTATAAATCAACAAAGCCTTTTCCCATTTCCACCTCGGTGCGAGAGATGTAATAATCTGCCACATTGAGATAGGCTAAAAGAAACGTTTGGATGACTTTTTCTCCGCTCAAAAAATCCCGAATGGCGGTTTGTTTTTCCACTTCATCGGCCAAAAATTGAAAAACCGGTTGCCATTCACCTTGGTATGCCATATTGCGAATCAGATTAGCAAAGTGCCACAAATCAATAGTGAAAACGTCCACATCCTCGTAAGCATCACGGAAATAACCATACATCAACTCTAACACAGTACGATTAGGGATAATGAGTTCTTTACCTTCTCTGTGGCTCAACAAACCAAAGTAGTACAACAACGAAATAAAATTCTTGGGCTTGATTAAATTTTCTAGCGGAAAACTTTGGGCAATATCGCCAATGTCTCCCCCATTTTCGATAATCGCTTTGAGGTAACTAAAATTACCATTCAGTCGCTTATCAAGCACGATCAGATGACGCAATTTGCCATAATCCACTTTAACATTAGGATCAATCATCTCATCGGGAACCGTTCCCAACCTCATGAGGTTTTTCAGAAAGTAAAGTACCATTCCGGTATTGAAAAGATGACTTTTTGCCTTTTTTGAAAAACGGTAATTACCATACCATACTTTCATCAAGGCAAGCGTTTCATTCGGTAAACCGCCACGATAATATTCAAACATTTCAATAACATCCGGTTCGCTTAATCCCAAAAGGTCATTAAAGGCTGGATATAAGCTGATGTTTTCTCCAATATTAAAACCACTAGTCACATCATCCATTGTCACAGGTGAAACACCGGTAATGAACATACGGCTAATGCCAACGTCAGTTAGACTCGTTGCCCCCTTCAACAGACTAAAGAAAAATCGAAAAAAGCCGGCACCATGCGTTAATTTGTGATAGGGCTCTTGCCCTGCAGTGGACAAAATGGTGTTAGTGAAATTGTCGTACTCATCAATCAGAACATAAAGCTTGAGCTCTTTGTAACCAATGTACTTTGAGGCAAATTCAAGTTGATGATAGGCATTTTGAAAACGGTCCATCATCTCGAAGTAATCATCATCTAAGAATGAACGATACTTTTTCCCGAAAAAGAAAAAGCAATTACGAATATGGGCATTAAATGAGGCTTCAACCTTATCAATGTCAGAGTCGACTTGAGAAAAGTCGAATTTCAAAATGAGATGAGCATTTTTTTCCGGTGTCGGATGTTCATGAATATAGGTTCCGGCAAAAAGGGCCTCAAATTCATCCGCCCGTGCGATGTCATAGTAACATTCCAACATCGTCAATAGCGACGATTTACCGAATCGTCTGGGACGAATCATAAAGAGAAAGTTACCAGCCGTTTCAATTTGTGGAATGTACTGGGTTTTATCCACATAGTAAGAGCCCTTTTGCTGGATGTCTTTGTAGCTTGATAAGCCATAAGGTATCGGTTTCATTTTTTTTGCTCCTCCTCGAATTTTTATGTTGGAGTCCAAAGCGGCAGCGCAGGACTTTGAAATTATTATACAACATTTCATAAAATAGGAGTCCAAGATTTATCTTGGACGGCACGATATGGCATTGATGCTTGGGTGGAAATGGCCAATTCTTCTGGTTTTTCTAGCTTTTTGAGCAAAATTTGAGAATAAAGTTTATCGAAATGTAGCCCTTTACGATATCTCGCTTCATTTGGGCGGTGACATTTGGCAGCCAAGATGACTTCGGCTGCCATTTCCATCCGAATATCGGTTTGATGATTTGGGCATCAAACATTTTTATGAGAGAGAGTTGTGAGACGAATTGATAGCGAAAGTATCATTATTGGCGGTCTTTTTTTTCTTTTATCGCGGTGCGGTGGTGAGTACAACGAATGTAGGACAACGAATAAAAACATTTAATATTCAATAATATAAGTACTATAACTTCCTATCCTACTCTGCATAACGAAGTATCCAAAACTGAAGAGCTCTTTATCGCTCTACCTTTTTCTGAAAGTCTATATATTAGGGTTGTTGCGAAATAAAAAATCAAAAACCATAACGACAACCAATTTTTATAATAAAGGATAAGATCGTGGTCATGTCTCGTTTTTTATCCTTTAAAATTGGTTGTCGTTATTTATGGTTTTTTATTTGACAAGATTTTTATTTCGCAACAACCCTATTTTATAGGACGAAAGTAGCCCTGTATACAATTTGGATTCACAACGCAGATTTGAATATGATTTTGCTTTTGAAATCCAGCAAGAGTAGGGTGCGTCCCACGCACCAATCTCCTTGGCGCCTTATAACCGGTGCGTAGGACGCACCCTACTCTTGCTCACCAGAAGGCCTTATTTCTCTCAAATTATTGAGAGACAATTTGCAGGACAAAGCGGATATTGAGTATCTTAGTCAACTTATTAAGAACTCTGTTGACTAGGCTAAATTATTTGAGAGGTATTTGTGAAAACCAAGAAAATAGAGCTAGACATGAGTCCAGAAGCGATTGCGCTTCGTCTCAAAACCGTATCAGAGTTGAGACGAGCCACCCTGACTTTGGCAAAATCAGATGTCGCTAGCGCTATTCGCCAAAAAAATCCAAATAATCCCATTTCAAAAAGAGTCGCTTTGGTGCTTGGGGAAATATCTCCTGGTGAGGAGTTGTAATTTATTTTGGCTTGCAAACTAAAGCAACCCAGTCTGGGCGCATCTGCCCCGTCTACTCACTCGACGCTTTTGCTACGATTTTGCTACGAAACGGGGTTCCCACGCTGGCGCGTCAATGCCATATCGTGCCGCACAAAAACGTGCAAAGCGCTGC
>LUTY01002088.1 GCA_001640045.1 Candidatus Thiomargarita nelsonii
TAATGAAGGGAGAATATTTGTCTCTTTCTAAGAAATTACCTCAGTATAAAGCGATTGTCCAAGTTGGACTGGAATTGCATGACAAAATCGTTGATATTATTTCTTTGGAAAATAAAAGGCTTGTAGAAGATGATGAAAAACAGCTTCAAATTGGCATTTTGAAAGAACATAATTTGAAGTTGGATAGGATGATGATGTTTTTAGTTGAAGCAGGATTGTTATATAAATTAAAACCTATTAAAGAAGGTTCTAGTGGAGAATATGATAGGTATATACCACACTTGCTATTTATTATCCAAAGTGGAGCCTTTAGTATAGGTGGTGAATTCAATTCCAAAAGGATAATTCAGTTTCTCGAAAGAAAAGCTAAGAAACATCCGGTAACAAGAATTTTTAGGACATTATTAGGGGCTGAGAAAATACAAGAAATTCGCTTAAATCTACCCTCATGCCAATATTGTGGTACTGAAAGATTAATTGAGGAACAAAAATTTTGTTATAACTGCGGAAAAGAATTAATCCGTCAATCAACTTTTGAATCATGTATGCAGATTAAAATTGATGACTTGCCTATTACTAACTTACAAAA
>LUTY01002089.1 GCA_001640045.1 Candidatus Thiomargarita nelsonii
CGTACAACGCTGCACTTGTTGAGAATTGCAATAATCTCATTAAGTTTCTTGCACGTCTGTACTTACCCAATTTTGCTGCCTTATAAATTCGCTTTTGCAAATTGAACACAACTTTCCGCACTTTCCGCCAGATGATTTTGTCCCAGTCCCAGTCTTTGATTACCGCATCGACGCTTTTACGCGATAGGTTAAGCGGTAAATTTTCACTGAGATTGTTCCCTAACCAAATCGCATAATTGTTTGTTCCATTGTTGTCCATAAGTCGCCTTTCGGTATCTAATCCTTAGCTTGGTTGCCCAAGCGTTTGTTACTTGTGAATTTTATAATGACTTGTTCTCTGTGAGTGAATCAGCATATCCAATATCCCCCATGGATGGTTTCTACTGGCATTGGCTTCCCACTCAATCCTATCCGATGCTGTCGCTAAGTGTTTGCACACTCCTCTTGCGCTCCTGCAAGTGACATACTGACATCGTTTTTCCTCGTTTCTCTCACATGTATAGTACCTGTGGACTTAGGTTATACCCAATAATCGGATGTGTATTGAACAGACGTATTTGAACAAATTGTAATTCAAATACCTAAAAAC
>LUTY01002090.1 GCA_001640045.1 Candidatus Thiomargarita nelsonii
CATGACCACTTTTCAAAATAATTTTTTATTACCAAATGAAAATATATTAATCGTCGGTTATGACTACCAAAAAGATGAGGTGGACAGTAGCACCCAATACCTTGTGGACTCCCGCGACAATCAAGGCGTGTTTGCGGAATATCAAACCCAATGGGGTGGTGCTGATCTGATAGTTGGGATACGCAACGATGATAATGAACAATTTGGCGATCACACGACGGGTAATATCGCTTTAGCTTACGCACTCACTCCAAACACACGCCTTATGCTCTCCTACGGGACCGCCTTTAAGGCGCCTACATTTAATGAGTTGTATTTTCCAAATTTTGGCACTCCCAAGCTCGATCCCGAGGAATCTGAAAGCATTGAAATAGGCTTAATGGCTACACACCCTGACTATCAATGGTCACTCAATGCCTATCACACCAAGATTGATAAACTGATTGCCACTAACTTTGACGCAGCAACGGGCGATTTTTTTGCTGACAATATCAACAAGGCGAAAATCAGTGGTATAGACGGCGCTTTAAGTTGGCAAAAAGCGGGGTGGGAATTTAAGCTCAAAGGCAGTTGGTTAAAGCCCGAAGAT
>LUTY01002091.1 GCA_001640045.1 Candidatus Thiomargarita nelsonii
CCCCAAAGTGAGGCCCGGAATCATCATTACCGGCAGCAGTCCCTGCTACATGAGTGCCATGTTTACAATCTTCCTGGGCACTTGAATAGCCGGCGGCTGCATCTACACAATCAATGCCCGAACCCTCCGCTGTGGTGGCTTCTACTCCGCCCGGGCATACGGAAATGGAAGGGTAATAACTATAATTAGTGGAATAACAAGCCTCGGATACTACTTTGTTATAGGTACTGAAAAAGGGGTGAGTTTTATCAACCCCAGTGTCAAGAATCGCAACGGTCCAACCCTCGCCAGTATAGCCCGTGTCCCACGCTTCATAACTGTCAATTACACCGTTGCTGCTTTGCATAATTGGCGCAACCAGTTTATCAGCTTCAATCGATTTAACCTGCGGATTGTTCAGCAGCCGAGACAGTCCTTCTTCATCCACTTCTAATGCTAGTGAAGGACTATACTTATATTGGGCATTTACCTTGATGGTATTGCTTCCTACTTGTTGCAAAATCGATTTTTGGACATTCTTGATGTCTTGCCGTTGTAAAGACTGTTGGAACCCACTTAAGGCGCCTTCAGGCAAAAAATTCACGTCGAA
>LUTY01002092.1 GCA_001640045.1 Candidatus Thiomargarita nelsonii
CCTGCTTTGGTTCAATGCCATTTCGTGCCGGGCAAACACGTAGGTTTGCCCCTACGGTGCCCAACGCTTTGCACTCTAGGGGATCACCTACAGCGGTGCCGGTGCCGTGGGCTTCTACGTAGCGAACCTGCTGTGGGATCACGTTGGCTTGGTCGCACACTTGCCGGACGAGTGCCTCTTGAGATTCGGGATTGGGCACAGTGATGCCGCTGGTGCGTCCGTCTTGATTAACACCTGTGCCACGTACCAGTGCATAGATATCATCTCCGTCTTGTTGGGCCGCTGAGAGTGGTTTTAAGACGACAATACCGGCCCCTTCTCCCCGTCCATAGCCATCGGCCCGTTCATCAAAACTCTTGCTATGACCATCAGAGGCAAGCAACTGTCTACAAGGTCATCGATGGCCAGCCATCGCAGATTATTAAACCTTATGAACCATGGTGCCTTCTGGTAGAAGATATTTCCACGGAAGATTGGCAGCCGGTTCAATGCCCCACGAACGCCACAATGCTGTCAAAGCGGCTTGTAACACGAAGTTAGCCGGTTGAGCTATTTAGGTTTCGCCCATTTTTGACTGATTTTCGTCAG
>LUTY01002093.1 GCA_001640045.1 Candidatus Thiomargarita nelsonii
GAGGTTGGATGCTACTGAGTTTTGCTGTAAGGTTTTGGTTAGTGTACTTAAATAGTTATTGCTACCAATGGTTTTGAAATTGCTTTCAGCTTGTAAATGGTCGGTAAGTGTAATGGGATCGGGATGTTGATCTTTGGCAATGACTGATTTTATGGCAGTGAAGATTATTCGATGTTCTGGTAAAAAAAAATCTTCAGCGGATAAAATAGCCTGAATGAGCGACCACTCAGAGTCATCAAACATTAAGCCGCCCAGTATTGATTGTTCGGCTTCAAGGGAAAACGGCTCGGTGGTCGTTGGAAATTGGACCACGGTACCATCTTGTGGTTGATTTTTGGGCTTGGATCGTTTACTATCACTCACGTTTTAATATCCTTCGTTATGGAAAAAAACTTAGCCTCGTCAGGTGTTTAGCTGCGAAACTTTCGCACCTGATGAGACGACTTAGTTCTAAAATTTCAAAGCAACAATCCCTGCCCTCATAATTGTATCCCACGCCATACGCTTAGTTGTTTTATGTGTTTTAGCGTAGTCATCCACCGCCGCTAATACGTCTTTGTGGAAATAAGCGGCTCTTTGATAGAATCC
>LUTY01002102.1 GCA_001640045.1 Candidatus Thiomargarita nelsonii
CATCAAGCTGATGTATTTTGATAAGCCTGAAGACACGACACCGATTGAAGCGGGTATGGATATGCGCGTTGCGCTGAGTGCCAATGCTTTGGTGATTTTGTTGTTGGGTTTGATGCCGCAAACCTTGATGGTGGTGTGTTTGGGCGCCTTGGGCGTTGCTTAGATAAATATTTTGGCCCAAACCTCTGATGTTTTCAAAACCTCAGAGGTTTATAGAGCGCGACATTTTTCTGAAAGTCTATATGAGGCGATTGATAAAAAGGAAAAAAAACTATGGAACGAAAATACAAACTCTTAATTGCAGATGATGACAATCACATCCGCACCACATTTAAAGACTACTTTACCAAACAAAACTTTATTGTCGAAACCGCCTCTGATGGGATCGAAGGGCTTGAAAAACTTCGTGCGGATGAATTTGATGTCGCGATTGTCGATATGAAAATGCCTAAAATGAATGGCATTGATATGATTAATGAAGCATTGAAAAGTGATGAAACCGATGCGAATATGATTATTATAAGTACACCCCACGAAAGCAATAAGGGAGATGTCATCAAAGCACTCAATATTGGGGTAAATGCTTGGTTTGAAAAATCAGAACTCGAAATGCCACAATTACTCAAAAGGGTGACAGAATTGGCACAAGTCATACCGCCTGAGATGGTGAAGCGCATCACTTCTATGATTCAAAACTAATGCAGTGGAATAAGCGAGATGACAAGATATTATTTCGATGCCAATGCGTTACTCAAGTATTACCACCCATTGATGAAACACCATCAGGAAGAAATGGGTATTTTACAGATACGTCGTTTGGTTTCAAGAACAGCGTTTCCCATTTTAATTTCACCAATGACATCGTTAGAGGTCATTGGTAAATTAACACAATTCTTTCGTCAAGGTTTGATAAAGAGAAAAAATCTTAATACTATTATTACGCTCCTAAAAAAAGAAACGGGTACGAAAACAACTATCCGCCCTTTTGAGATGCTTGAATTACCTGATAATGTCTTTCGACTAGCAGAGACGATTTTATTGGAACACGCAAAATTTGCCATTGGCTCAAACGATGCGTTACATTTAGCGATAGTCAAAAAACTACCCTTAGAACAACCGATTATGGTGACTTCAGACCAATCGCTACAAAAGGTTTGTGAATCTATCCAAATATCTTTTTATGATCCTGAAATGGAATAGCAAGCTCAACTATCAGGAGATATTATGAAAACCTTACTCAAAAAACTGATCGTGATTGGTTTCACGATTATATCCTCCGCTCATGCCCAGAATCCTCTTCAAGGCACATGGCAAAATACCTTCGACGGCACCATGCTGAATCTACAACCCAATTTTCGTTATGTCCTAAAATATAACAATGGCACACAATTGCAAGGTCAATATGGCCTACAAAACGGCTACTTGCTCATACAAGACCAAAATACCGGACAAGTGATGAATTACTGGGTACAGTACTACGACAATCAGTCCATGATTTTGGTTGATGCAATGGGCAATACTTTCAACTATTCACAAGCCCCCCCAAACACAGGACATTCAAGGCACAGTCTTGGCCAAACAAAATGGTCATCTGCTCAAAACCGGTCATGTCGAAGTTTACCAGAAATTCACCCGTTTTATTATTAGTCAAGCTCTCTCCTACTCCGAAAAATCCGCTATTCAAGCTGATACCATCAAAGAATTCAAAACCAATCCCATCGCTTTGCTCAAAGATGTTGCCCAGACAGATCAAGCGATGCAGCAAGCTTATCAACTGAAAAACCCGATTTATATTGGTCTGGTACGCCAAGCGTTAATTGCAGAATTACACAAAGCAACACGACAAATGTTTGAAGCGCAAAAACCACCATTGATTAAAATCATCAATCGCCATGCCCCCGTCTTAGCCTTTGATGAAACCACTAATCTGGCTTTTACGTTGAAGGATTTTGAGGGGTTGCTCAATTACACTAGATTTATGAATGAATTGTTGAATCAGCCCTTCACCATAACTGAAGCGCAAAAGCAGCAATTCAAGCGGGAAATTATTGGCAAATTTGCCAGTTTGCCATTGGAACAAAAACAAATGCTGTGCGTGACAAATCTGCTGTATCAAGTTATCGACTATAACTGGAAACGGCTTTCTTATGAACAACAACAAGCTTATAAGCAGCAAGTGATCGCGCAGAATGTACCACCACAACAAGCGCCTGCCACTCCTCAAGTCAGCGAACCGCCAATTGATACAAATGATCCAGCCGCCCTTTATGCCTATCAGCTTAAAATGCAGCAAGAAAGGGAATACTGGACTATGATGAGCAACATTTCCATGCAATCACATGCCACCTCAATGAATATTATTGAAAACATGGGGGGAACGGGGAATTACTGGGAAATTGTGGACTATTAGAGGAGTCCAAGATTTATCTTGGACATAAAAGGAGACCAAATGTTTAAAGTTATTCTTGTTGATACGACGAATACCCACACGAGTGCCATGGCGGAGGGGATTTTGAAAAAGAAGCTCCCCAATGATCTTAAAAAGATGATAGTTCTTAGATCGGTGGGAGTCTATGCATTTCAGGGGGATCCTTGTACTATAGAAGTTGAATCTAGCGGCCAGGAGTTTGACGTTGACCTCAAAGGACATGAAGCCACCCCACTTACAAGGGAGATGCTGGAAGAAGCGGATTGTATTGTCGTTATGGACCAGGTAAACCTGAAAATTATGCAAGATACGGTTCCATCAAAAGAGATCGTGATATTCAGCGATTACCAGAGCGATGAGACAATAAACGAGATCCCTAATCCTAAAAATCACAATGGGGCTTTTTATCGAAAAGTTTGGGTTCTGCTTGATGAGTGTGCCGATAATTTTATTGAGTACCTGAATCAGAAATTAATAAAATAACAGTGCTAAAAATCGGGTCAATGCCATATCGTGTCGCGCAGAGG
>LUTY01002095.1 GCA_001640045.1 Candidatus Thiomargarita nelsonii
TATGTGATTTATACTTCGGGTTCGACGGGGAAGCCGAAGGGGGTGATGGTTGAACAACGACATTTGGTCAATTCAATCCAAGCCCGTAACAATTATTACCGAGATAACCAAGCCAAATTTTTATTACTAACATCATTTGCATTTGATAGTTCTGTCGCCGGTATTTTCGGTTCATTATCAGCGGGGGGGGAATTGTACATCAGCCATTCTGCCAATGATTTGCAGGAATTATCAATGCTGATTCGGCAGCATGGAATTTCTCATTTATTATGTGTACCAACATTGTATATGGCTTTACTGGAATATAGTAATGACACCCTTCATACACTCAATACAGTTATTGTTGCTGGAGAAAGTTCCAATGCTAATTTGATACAGCAGCATGAAAACAAAACACATCAAGCACGGCTGTTTAATGAATATGGACCGACAGAAGGCACAGTTTGGAGTAGCGTTTATGAATATCAAAGAATAGATGATTTGATTGATAATATTGGCCAACCCATCGCCAACACCCGCATCTACATCCTGGATGCACAACACCAACCCCTGCCCCCCGGCATTCCCGGCGAACTCTGCATTGCCGG
>LUTY01002096.1 GCA_001640045.1 Candidatus Thiomargarita nelsonii
TTCCAATCGACTCTGCTGAGGTGAGTCAACAGGTGTGCCCTCAATTGGAAAATGAGATTGTTTAATAAAAATCTCATAAGCCCTTGTTAAAATCTGTTGATTTTTCTCTCCGCTTATTCTGTCTGTAAAAAACGCATTAAAGTTATCCAGCATATTCAGCCCTAATAGGGAATAATCAGATTCTGGTTTTGCACTTTGTCTTAGTCCGGTAAATGCACTTTCAAAGAGAATTTTAAAAATTGAATGATCTAACGGGCCTTTTTCTTGGTTTTTTAGATAATTTAAGATTTGAATCTTAAAATTATTGAGAAAAAAGTCGATTTTAGCTTTTCTGGCTAAGACAAGTGGCTGACGATTCTGGTTAAAAACTTGAATCGTCGTTTCGGCACGTTTTGTTTGATGTGTACTCAATCCGTCTTTGGGATAAATTCGACCATTCGTGTCAAACTGCAAATATTGTTCTGGGTGATCTATCTCTGGATTTAACAACAAGGGCTTTTCTGCTAAAAAAGAGTGAGAATCGGCGTGCCATTCCAATCGACTCTGCTGAGGTGAGTCAACAGGTGTGCCCTCAATTGGAAAATGAG
>LUTY01002097.1 GCA_001640045.1 Candidatus Thiomargarita nelsonii
TTCTTAGTTTCTATACGAATTGGACCCCACATCGTACCCTCAAATCCTGGCCCGTGCAGAATGGCATCTATCAATGCAAACTCTAAATTTCTTTGTTCTATCCATTTCAGTTGAGCTTTCTTCAATGCCATTCTCGCTTTTTGGCCTAACTTCGATCTCAATTTATTATAAAGCCGGTTCAATTCACTATCCCAAGCTTTATATTCTTTATCCAAACAAACGATCGTTCCTGCCGTTGTGTACGTATTTTCTTCCATGCATCGTTCGGTTTCTTTAGAGATAACGTCATCCGTTTTTGGATCAGACTGCCAAATACTGTTACCACGAGGCAAAATCACTTCTCCCTCAAGTCCAGAAAACGAACCTTTGAGAGAATCTTCAGTGACGTAACCCACAAACTTTACATCCATTATTCCAATGTAGTTTGCTGTAAATTCGATATTCACACCTTTCACCGATACTGGAACAAGCTGCGGGGATGACGGCTCACCTTCTGCAAACTGAACGAGCGCATGATAGTGAGGAGTACCATCTGTCCTTGATTCCAAGAGAGTCACTTCAGTCCCTAGATAATCACCTTCCTCAGG
>LUTY01002098.1 GCA_001640045.1 Candidatus Thiomargarita nelsonii
TACTGCGTTTTATGCTGGCACTAGATAATGAAGAGGATCGTGAAGAAATTGACGATATTGTGTTTGAATTCGAGGCACTGCAAGATACGGGCATTGAACTCGATGTTCAAGTCTATGTTTCAAACGACTCACTAAGCACCTTTCATGACTTCGGTTATCTCGTCTATGCTAGATGGGAAGCTTGATAATAAACAACATATAAGCTGACAGAACTGGAAATTGGCTGAGTTTCAGGAAAGCGTTAATATGCCCCAAGAGCCATCTTTGAGTTCTCCATTTTTATTATGTTGAGAGTGGCAGAGTCAAGAAAAGTAAAAAAAGCAAAACAAAATGGCAGAACGTTGGGATTACCATGCGATTAAAAAAACAAGCCCTAAAAGAGCGCGTATGGAACCTCATCAAAGAAAATGCTAAAAGCACTCAAAAATGCTGCGTATGGATTTGATGATAAACAGGCACGAAGTCGGGGCGGCGCAGATGGTATATTCCTACTTGATCGTCATTTTACCCCTAAAAATGAGATGATGAAAAAATTATTTGATGGTTTTCTTGATCAACCTAACAGTGGAATTATGGACATTGCAGCG
>LUTY01002099.1 GCA_001640045.1 Candidatus Thiomargarita nelsonii
TTAAAACTTTCGCGCATCATATCCTTAATAAAGTTGTTAATATGGTCGTCAACGATTTTAATATTTTTGTCATAAAAATATTTTAATGTCTTTTCAGAAACACCAGCACGAACGTTTTCCTCATTATAAATCAAATAAAAACCCAATTCAGACTGGTACTCAATAATCGTTCCGGGTTCCAAAAAATTAGCTAATTGATAATAAGCTAATTTTCTTTTAAAAAATTCAACCTGACGAACTTCACCATCCCAAAAATCAGAGCTTCTAAAAATAGATAGCAGTTTGGCAAGAGTACTTTTACCAGTGCCAGTTTCCCCGATGAAAACCGTTAAATCTTTGAGCTGTATCTCTATATTTCGGAGAGCACCAAAATTTTTGACAATAAGCTTTTCCATTATATTACCCCTGATAAGGTTCAAAGCGTCTTTTGTCATAATGGAAAATAGCAAAATCACCCTCTTCATTTACAAGCCCCAATCCTATATCTAGGGGTTCGTTGAAATAAGGCGTACCAGAGTCTTGTTTCTCCTGATCTCAAATGCCTGACTTAGCAATTGAGGTGCTTTCACCAAGGCAAGGCGTTAGTT
>LUTY01002100.1 GCA_001640045.1 Candidatus Thiomargarita nelsonii
TCTACCATTGCCCCTTGTGTTTTGACTTAATCTTTAATTATAATTAATTCCGGTCGTTTCTAATTTAAAAGTAACCGAATGACAACTTCAAAAGAACCTTTTGATGAAACGGCGAAAGCCTTTTATCGCCATCTGTTTAAAACTTGGGGCGTTGAGGTGGAAACGGAGCGAGAAGTTTTCTCTCACGCACGTACCATTGATCTGGTGGTGTCGTTAAGCGAGGCAGACCGTGACAAATTACGGGACACCGTGTTTGCCCATTTTAAATCGCTTAACGCCCTTGAACTCAAAGGAATTAATGATCCACTCACCCTAGCCGAGCATAATCGGATTCTCATGCGAGCTTGGGCACTTGGGGCGACCCCCAAATCGGAATCCAAGTCGGTTTCAACTGAACTCCAAGATGATGATGACAACGAATCCGTTCCACTTCCTAACCAAATGACCGTGACAATCGTTTGTGTCACGCGGCCCGATAAAATTTTAACTCAACTGAGAAAAGAGTTAAAATTTAAACGAATTGAGGCCGGCATTTATCACTGTAAAGAGGTGCTAGAAAAATGGATCATTTGTCCCAGTGAATTGG
>LUTY01002101.1 GCA_001640045.1 Candidatus Thiomargarita nelsonii
TCTTGCATTTATTGGGCGGAGCGGTGCCGGACAAAATCCGTGAAGATTTGATTTATCACAACATTGAGATCACACGCAATGCTAAACATGTGATCTGTGCTCAATCGCTGGTGTCTGATCTGACACTTTCCTTTTTAAAACTAGCTGAACGCGACGACATTATAAAAGTGATCAACACCCACCAACCTTGGAAATCACTCCCCATAGATTATTTCCGTAAAAAGGACAAAGCCTTGGAGCGGTTGTTGGAAATCGCGGATAAAGGTACGCCGTTTTTGTGTCCATGTAACTCGTCTAATCAAGCACTACGCATCTATCTTGACCTGCAAAAACGTCATCCCGACCGAAAATACCTCCTCGTCACACAAGGAGTCGCAACCGAACCCGAACAATCCGAATTTTTAGCCAATCCCAATAAACACGCTCACAAATACGATGGCGTCATTTTTTCTCCCAGTATGGAGAGCGGTGTCTCTATTGATGTTGAGCATTTTAAAGAAACCATCGGTTTTTGCAGTGCCAATGAAAAAGTGGGTACTCCAGAGGCGTTTGTTCAACAGATACTACGGGGACGCAAAGCCCAACG
>LUTY01002111.1 GCA_001640045.1 Candidatus Thiomargarita nelsonii
ACGTCAACATGGAATTAAATTCATGGTAGTGGCACCAACTTCAACTATAGACATGAATTTAGCGAATGGCAATCAAATTATCATTGAAGAACGAGCGATGACAGAAGTCCTGATGATAGGCGGACAAAGCATTGCGGCGAATGGAGCAAAAGCATGGAATCCCTCATTTGATGTCACTCCCGCTGCATTAGTCGATGTCATTGTCACGGAAAAAGGCGTGGTAGAACAACCGACGAGTGAACGCTTAGCTAGCTTGATGACGAAATCGACAAGGCTGCCCACGACAGCCAATTTGTGATTAGCAGGGAGAAGTCAAAATCGATTATTTTTTTTAGTTTCTGTAAACACCTCGGCAATGACTGGAATGGAGACTAGCCAAGTCGCTAAAATAAGCGTTGGTTTTACCATTCAGAATGACGCATCTCTTATTGAACCATTTACCGGGCTGACTTTATTGCCCTTCGATTCGATTGATACCAAGATTTTTGAATACACCTTTAGCGGTGCTGAGCCGATTGGATCGTATCAAATTGGGGGTAGGCTCCTGCATCCGTTTAGTGGCGATGCCATTAGTACCGATATTGAAATTTTAACGTTGAGTATTGATGTCAGTCATCAAAGAAAATTAACCGAAGCTAATTTTATGGATGAAACCTATTGGTGTCGAGTGTTGGCTCAGGTAGATGCTTGGCTCAGTTATCAATACCAAGAAAAATAGCATTGTTGGTGCAAGTGTCGGCGATTTGACTGAACATCAATACCGCAAACCTCTACTCGGTTCAGGGGCAGCTATTCCAATTAATCTTGATGGAACACTCATCTTGGGTTCTGATGGTTTATTTAAATATGCTGATTTTAGTCAGATTAGTCAGATTACTGAATCTTATCAGCCTAAAGAGAGTATTTTGCGCCTATTTGAGTTGGCTACCTTCTGGTCGTTTCATAGATGATATTTCAATTATTATTGTTCAATCAAAATCAAAAAGGGAGGTGATATAATCAAGGATAAAAAAAACTGATTAAAATTCGTAGGGGCAATCCTTTATGGTTCCCGATAGTTTTAACCGTATTGGCTCAAGTTTGGGCTGACTAGCTGGGAGCCTGTTCAATTGGAATTGCAAAGTTTTGGGGAGATCGGCTCAGAATAACAAATTATCCACTTTGTCTGAATCAGAATTGACAGGATTTTAGTATAATATGGCGAATTATGTATCTTGGTATCGCTTGATTTACCAAAATCAGGGCAAAGCAATAAAAATCACCAATGCTTTGACAGAAGTTTTAGAGGGTTTTAATTATTTTGAATTCATCAAAACGGGTGAAATGTAACGTATTCTCAGGTTATCATTTCTTAATAATAACCGAGAATATTTTTACCGGTTTAACCAGTTGTCAGATGGACAGCGTATGTTAATTATTATTTGGCATTATCTTGCGGTAACTATTTTTCCCGTCAGGTTCATACTCCAACGCAGGTTAAACGTGTTAAAACGGTGAATTCTGATTCAGACAATTAAATTAATTTTGGACTACTATGAAAAACCACTCGATCCACAACTAACCGCCAGATAATCAGCGGGCGAGGTTCAAGTTTTTTTTAATTGAGTCTCACATTTTTTTTTAAGCGTCGTCTAATAATGTAGAAGGCACTGTTATTGGTGCTTGATTGGACGTTGGGGTGTGTGTGACTCATTAAAACCTGATTAAATGGCTCAGTAATGAGTTAACTCATAATTGGGGCAAGTCGATTAATTTTTTTTAACTTAGAGGAGTAAATGCAATGACAAAACTTAGGTGCTATTTACGCACTATACTTTTAATTGCCATCGGATTATCTTGGTTTTCGGGGGCAATGGCTGATTTGAAGGATGGGTTGGCAGCCTATTATCCCTTTAATGGGAATGCCAACGACTCGTCAGGAAGCGGAAATCATGGAGTAGTGTATGGGTACTTTGACTACAGATAGATTTTGGAATACGAATAAGGCGTATGGTTTCGACGGTGTGGATGATTATATAAGGGTATCAAATGATGTCAGTTTGGATTTACCCTCTATCTTTAGTTTTTCAGCATGGATTAAACCAACTACACTAACAACAGACTCTCAAGTTATTATTGCAAAAGATAATGGTTCCGGTAGAAGTTACTTGTTTGCATTCGATAGTAACGGTAAATTAGTTGGTTCTGTCAGAAATACTACTGGTCAATATACTCAGTATCGAACCAATAATATTGTGCTTGCTCCTAATGAGTGGCAACTTGTTACTTTGGTTTACGATGGTAATGCAGGAACTGACAAAAAAATGAGATTCTACGTTGGAAATTCAAATGTTAGCTCTTCGCATATCTCCCACTATGATAGTGGTGGAACACCTGAGAATAGCAAGGATGCTGTGAGCATTGCGCGGGCTTTAGCTTCGCTTATTGATGTGGTGGATTTTATTCGTTTATCCCAGTTATTCGTTGTACTCAGAGTAACGATGTATGTTTGTTTAATCATGAAGAAAGGAGACTAGCATGTTAAAAAAAACCTCTTTATTATTTAGTTTGTTAATTTTGCTGTTGGTTTTATTTTGGGGCTTTAGCCAAGTCCGAGAACAGCAAGCGTCCCCAGAATTTGCGGAAAATGAGTCATTAACCGACACCGAAAGCAGTAGCCACTCGCCTGAAGAAGCTGACAGTTTAGCAACGACGACAACAGATTCACTGGATTCAGTTCTCCGTGTCGGGCCAGCATCAGATTCGAGCACAGCAGCATCGTTACTCAATCGGAAACGGAGACTTGAAGCAGCACGGGGGTCAGCGGGTGGACTCGCCCAAATACGCGCTCCCAGTACTCCCCCAGATAGTGAAAACTACGCCCATTTTGACGACAATCCCGTCAAACATGTCAGCGAGCACCCCGTCTCAACCTTCAGTATTGATGTCGATACCGGCGCTTATGC
>LUTY01002103.1 GCA_001640045.1 Candidatus Thiomargarita nelsonii
AAGGTATGGTTTGCCGAGTGAAGCGCAATGGGAATATGCTTGTCGTGCGGGTACGATTACACCCTTTTATTTTGGGGAGACGATTACGACTGATTTAGCCAATTATCCGGGTACAGATTGGGAGGGTTACAGTGGTTCCTATGGCTCAGGACCAAAGGGTGTTTCTCGTAAGCAAACAACTGACGTAGGAAGCTTTCCGCCGAATGCCTTTGGATTGTACGATATGCATGGGAACGTGTGGGAGTGGTGTGCTGATCCTTGGCATGATAGCTATAAGGGGGCACCTAGTGATGGACGTATTTGGGAAAAGGGGGAGGAGTACGGGCTGCTGCGCGGCGGCTCGTGGAGCGACGGCTACCCGTCCTACTGCCGTTGCGCCAGTCGCTTCGTGGGCTTTTCGAACGACCAGCGCGAAGCTGTCGGTTTTCGTCTCGTTGTGTTCAGTGCCGCGTGGACTTAGCCCTCTGCACTCTTGCGCTTTTGCACTTTGCTCTGTATCCTTTGCTCTTTTCTCTTTTTTTTAATTATGAATTATGAATTGTGAAACGAAGTAACGAAGTAATTATTAATTGTGAAAAAAAAAAAA
>LUTY01002104.1 GCA_001640045.1 Candidatus Thiomargarita nelsonii
GGCTCGTTTGCTAATTCATTTAAAGACAGTAACACGACTTGTCTGATAAGCCTTTACTTCCTACGATAGACACCAGGGATCTTGGTGCTTTTATAACCCAGTTTTTTTAAAGTGGATTTTTGCGGTTTTGTGGCACTCAACAAAAAGCTTTGTACCTCCTCACGCTTTTTGTCTTTGTGTTCTCTATGCAGAAAATCATAGGTCAAAGTCTGTTGGACAGCATCATCGTTGAGTGATTCTGAATATTTAAACTCTAACAGAATATCCGTGGCTTCTGTATCTCTCACACCATCTGGTAAAAGAGCAAGTTGTGCCGTTGTCCATTGAGAAGAATCCCGCTTAAGTAATAATACATCCACTCTTGGTGACTCGCTCATCACAGGGGATTCGGGAAAAACCTCTATATCTACAGGCGACAGCAAATCTTGTAATAATTTGCCAAACAATTCATGCCATTTGATTTTTGATGATTTTTCAGTTTTTTTCATTTAGATTTATCGACTCCATAATTATAACCTAAAAATGGCAATTAACATGGTTTTTCCTTAGACTCATCTCGTTCATGATTTGGACACCCATTGTGCAT
>LUTY01002105.1 GCA_001640045.1 Candidatus Thiomargarita nelsonii
GTTTAGTACAACGAATTTAAGGAATAAACGAATTTTTTTGCAATATAATATAACTAATGATTGGTATTAAAAAACTCTCATTCGACCAAAAAAAATTCGTTTATTCCCTAAATTCGTTGTACTAAAAGAGATTGTTTATTCTGTTAATTCTCAAACGAAGTAACGAAGTAAATTCTGATACGAAGTAACGAAGTAAACGAAGTAACGAAGTAAAATTCTGATTCAGACAAAAAAATACCCAACATGCTTAATCAGTCGGTCGATTTGTTTCTCGTTCCCACGCGAGGCAAAGGAATGCCTGCATCGACGCTCTGCGTCGAGAATTTTCGGTCTACCAATAAAAAACGATCAAACAAAAAACCAAAAAATACCAATCAAATAAAATCTCAACCAATTGGTATTACTGGCAATCTTTATATTCATCTCTTTTAACAATACCCTCGCCAAAAGACCCTATAAAATATATATAAATAGAATCAATCGTTTCGCCCCTGAAAATAAAAAGGGTGGTTGTGTTAAGATTGAGTAGCGAAAAACAATCTGAAATAAAAGAAAAACACAACCACCATGGAAATTATAATACTTT
>LUTY01002106.1 GCA_001640045.1 Candidatus Thiomargarita nelsonii
CTTTACTTTCGCCATTAATAAAACGGAGTCGATTTTGTATTCTCTCATCTCCAAAGAAGTTATTGAGTAATTCCACTGTCACATCAATAGGTATAACTAATTCAGGGACTTGCTCTAAGTTTCGCCCGGTACAAAGGAATTCAATTGCCTCTTCGCCCGATGTCCCAACAAACATTAAAAAATCATCTGCTCCCGAATAGATTTTACCAGTTGGCGACATGCATAAAACCATATCCCTCCGAAACGCTTCACCAATAATGCACAGTTCTTCACCAGTACGTGCGCTATAATCCCCAGATACCCAATTGGGATCACCACCATTAATGGCTTTGATGACATCGAAATGAAAATCATCACAGGCATCACGTACTTTAGCATGAGGATATTTTATAAATAAGCCACCAAAATGCTTTAAAAATTGTTCGATGGTATCTGATACTTCAAATTCTTTTTGATTGAGAATGCGTTTATATTCATCAAGTTGCTCACATTCTCTGCCATCATACCAACCGGCACTGTGTAAATAGTCTAAGGTTTTTTTAGAAAAACCATACATAATTATATCTCCTTTTAATCAGTCAGAAC
>LUTY01002107.1 GCA_001640045.1 Candidatus Thiomargarita nelsonii
TGCAAGTTGTCCGCCACTACACGCGCCTGTCACAGAAAAATTTTTCCATCGACACCTTTTGAACAAGAAAAAGCTGTCATTGAACTGGCTGAAAAAGCTTCCAGTGCCAATGACAAATGGACCGTTTACAATACTGAAAATTCAGGCTTGCCAGATAATAGGATTGACAAACTTGAAAATGATGGCAGCGGTGGGGTGTGGATTGGAATAGCTGGCGCTGGCTTCGTCCACCTGACTTTCAGCCAGAAAAATGCCCTCTGTCCCATTCTTGATGATGACAAATGTGAAAAGCTCCTTACCAGCAAACGCGCCGCTATCATCATCGCCGGCGGCGGTAGCGACAAAACCAATACTCTCTGGGACACCACCGCAGAGATTTCCGATAATATCTACAAAATGCTCAGCAAAAGAGGCTTTGACAATGATGAAATCTACTACCTTTCTCCGCAATCCTATGCTGACTTCAATGGCGATGGTCTTGACGACTGCATTGTGGATGCGCCCGCCACATCCAGATGCCGTCTCCCAAGCGTAGAGAATCCGATTTCAGAACGCCCCTTGACAGTTGACGATGTGCGTCAAGCC
>LUTY01002108.1 GCA_001640045.1 Candidatus Thiomargarita nelsonii
GGTCAATAATCCGGCTTGGTGTCGCTCTTTAAAAGATTTTAAAAACCAAATTTTTCAATGGCTAGTCGAATGTCGAGAGCCTTTGTTAGACTTGGCTATTTTTTATGATGCTAAAGCGGTGGCGGGCGATGTCAGATTACTTAAAGAGGCGAAACAATATTTATATAAACATTTACAAGACAATCAGGCTTTTTTTTCTTATTTTGCCAAACTCACCTTGTCATTTGAAACGCCATTGAGTTTATTTGCAAGATTTATTGTTGATAAATCACACGCGTTTCTTGCATCACTTGATCTTTAGTCACTTGTACTTGATCGTTTTGCACATAATTGTACAGCATAAATAAAACGACTAAGAGGCTTGCACTGTAAAAGGCTGATAGTATTTGAAATGCAGGTTTATGCCACATATTGATATATATATTTTGATTTGATCAGTGAACCGTCTCAGGAGTGCAAGGCGTACCTTGCACCACTCCTGAGTACGACTTATATTAAATTTGTATAATTTTTATTATATAGTATTTTAAGGCTTGTGCTAATTTCAACATTATATGAGGATCACCTTCATGACTTCCTTTAAGA
>LUTY01002109.1 GCA_001640045.1 Candidatus Thiomargarita nelsonii
ATCATCACAATCTATCAACAACGTTCTGCTTAGTTGTGTGGTAAGTATTCCCGCAAAACCTTGGCAATCTGACTATCCAACTTACTTTTTCTTAAGTTAGAGTAGAAAAATGTCTTTTTTCCATGAGTCAAACCAATACCACTTACGCTACAACTATTCTTTGAGGAAGCTTTCTCAGCTTCCAGTCCAAGACAAGCAATACAATGTTGTCCGAATTCTCTTTTCGTTTGTGGACTAGAACTCACAAGGGTATCAATGAGCGATGGTTTTGAGTCAACGCTAATTGCTTGACGAGTGGGTTGTTCAACCGCTCCGTTTTCGGCGATTAATCGCTCATAGAGTAAATGAATACCCGTCAGAATATATTTTGACGGTTCTTCTTCAATACTGTCTAACCTGGACTGTGTTTCAGCCGTCAGTTTTACCTTCAATGGATTAGTGCCAATATTATCCTGATATTCACTCAGTTGATTGACAGGGATACCTCTACTTTGTGCATAAAAGACCGCATATTTAGCAACTGAATTAAGCATAACACCAACTGCCAAACCAAGTACATCACAAATTTTTTCAAGCTGGTTTTCC
>LUTY01002110.1 GCA_001640045.1 Candidatus Thiomargarita nelsonii
GGTGCGGCGTGGACTTAGCGCTCGGCGCTTTTGCGCTTTGCTCTGTATTCTTTGCTCTTTTCTCTTTTTTTTTAATTATGAAACGAAGTAACGAAGTCACAATTCCCGCGCTCCCCTAAAATCGGTTAGTACAACGGACTCACTCGCTCACCACGAAGTTTGGCGATACTTCGTTACGTGTTTTTTAAATAAACGGATACTCCCCCTAATTAAATCCGTTTATTCCGTTAATCAGTTGTACTAAATGAATTTTTCACTTGCTCACGTTTGATCTAGTCGCCCAGATAAGTTTTTGACTTAAAACGAACAAGGGATCGTCAAAAGACGACTGATTGAAAACCGAGAATCATTTGGAAAAGTGCTACAAATGTTACTCAGGCGAGCCAAAAACCAAACCGTTGATATTTCTCAATCCCTCAAAAAACTCGAAGAAAATGAAAGGAGAGAAATCAGAATTTTTGACTCAATTGCGAAAGTTCTGTCACGAGACTTTCCAGAATTGCTGAAATTCATATTGGATGGATACCAAGTCGAAGCGGAGAAAACTCGGGCACTGGTTGGAAAAGAATTTGTCTTTATCAAACG
>LUTY01002121.1 GCA_001640045.1 Candidatus Thiomargarita nelsonii
AACGCTTGCCGGTGAACGGCCCGCAGCGGGGGAAACCTTAGACCTTTCTGATTGGTTTCAAATAGAATTGGCTGACTTACTCGCAGAAACCGCCTTACGTCCTAGACAGCCGGTGAGTTTAGCCACACTGTATATCATTGTTCCCCCCTCTCTCAGTCGTTGGGTGCTGCGTCGAGCCACGGCATTGGATATCCAAGTAACACTTGTCTCGGCTATGCGCCGTCCTTTGCGTGGAGAGGACACGGCGGCTGGCGTTTTATTATTGCGCTTACAGGTTGAGCAGGGCACAATACCACTGTCTCTTGTCCGCGCCATCGCTGCTCTGCCCTATACCACCGTTGCCCAAGCGATTGGCCTTATCGAAGAGCGGCTCCTCGTGGACATTCATTACCGCCCCCCTTTAGCAGAAAGTCTGCTGGGGGCCATGATTCCTGAAGACGAAACTTGGCTACTGGGTGCGCCTGACATCGGGCATTGGCGGCTCAGTCGGCAAGGCGAAGCCGTGGATGGACTCACCCTCTTGGAAGCGCCCACTTTACCCTTGATCGACATGCCCGCCACCGCCCAAGCCAAACTGCCGGCCCCGGTTCCGGTCCGTTTAGTCACGGATAGCAGCGCCAATGGTCGAATTGATGCCGTACTGCTAGATGAGACGGAATTGGGCTGGATGCGGACATTTTTGGCCGGGCGGCCAGTGGGAGAAACCGCTTTTTTGTTACCGGGGCCAGGAAAACATTTGCTCATGGCACCTGGCGGTTTACCCGGAATTGTCCCCTTTGGTACCCCGTTGAGGCATTTAAACCCTGGCGGTTTTTTCCTAGAAATGGGTATGGATTTTTATCCTACCTTGCCAAAAGCGGCGCGTAAACAAACATTTAGCTTAGATGAAGGCCAAATCGTGGTGGTAGTTGAAGAAGGCGCCTACCGTTTTGAGACGGACAATATGCAACCGGCATGGACATTATGGGTAGGCGATGCGCCAACGATTCAAGAAGGCTTATCATCACAGAGCAAAAAAATACTTGCCCGGATTACTACGGATTTGCGTCAACAAGAAACGGCGGACAAGCCCAAGATGAAACGTATAAAAAACCAATTAGGCATTAAGCGTGCTGACCGTACTGGCATATTAAAAGAAGCCCAAAAAGCCGAATTAGCCGGTGATTTTGTGCGAGCGGCGGAATTAATGGAAGCGGCTGGCGAAATGAGTAGCGCAGGACGATTATATGAACGGGCGGCAGGTTAACACAGCCCTAACTTGGATATTTGTCATTTCGACGCTGAATTGGTTTCGGGAAGAGCCCTCCTTGCGTCGGGACTCCGCTCATTCCCGAAACAACTAATAAATTTTCTCGTTCCCACGCTCCGCGTGGGAATGCCTGCAAGGACGCTCCGCGTCCTGCAAAGGTACTCCCCTTATTCCAACACAACCCGCACTTGACTCAATTCCTTCCCTTTCGTCAAGCTATTCATATAATTAATAAACCGTTTTTGCATTTCTATAACTGTCATCGGCGAACCGCCCCGCAATAAAGCTTTTTGTAAGTCTTCAATATTAACACNGGATTTTCTCGTTCCCACGCTCCGCGTGGGAATGCCTGCTAGGACGCGGAGCGTCCTGCAAAACACTACCACCGAGCGGATTTCTTTGTCGCGAGCCGATCAAGGCATTTTTTGTTATGGCACAAAAGGTGGTTCCACACTCAGAAGAGCACCAGACCGCAGCCCATCTATGTTCCCCGTCACCATGCTCTCAGGCGATATAGTGTGTAATTGAACCCAAGTGCTGTTGTTCATCCGCACCCAAATACCATAAGGGGCTCCAAAGTCGATAATCACATCCTCTCGACCGTTACTGTCTATATCTCCCGTGACCATGCCCTCAGGCGAGATTGAATGCAATTGAACCCAAGTGGTGTTGTTCATCCGCACCCAAATGCCATAAGGGGCACCAAAGTCGATAATCACATCGTCTCGACCGCTACCGTCTATATCTCCCGTGACCATGCTTTCTGGCGATAAGTTGTGCAATTTGACCCAAGTGGTGTCGTTCAGCCACACCCAAATACCATATTGGGCACCAAAGTCGATAATGACTTCGTCTTGACCACTACTGTCTATATCTCCCGTGACCATGCTTTCTGGCGAGATTGAATGCAATTGAACCCAAGTGGTGTTGTTCATCCGCACCCAAATACCATATTGGGTGCCAAAGTCGATAATCACATCGTCTCGACCGCTACCGTCTATATCTCCCGTGATCATGCTTTCCGGCGATAAGTTGTGCAATTGAACCCAAGTGGTGTTGTTCATCCGCACCCAAATACCATAAGGGGTGCCAAAGTCGATAATCACATCGTCTCGACCGCTAGCGTCTATATCTCCCGTGACCATGCTTTCTGGCGATACGTTGTGCAATTTGACCCAAGTGCTGTTGTTCACCCACATCCAAATACCATAAGGGGCTCCAAAGTCGATAATGACTTCGTCTTGATCTGACCGGTCTAAGTCTCCAGTGACCATGCTCTCGGCAGAAAGCGAATGCAGGGAAGTCCAACTGTCATTGTTCATCCACACCCACAGGCCGTATGGATCACCGAAGTCGATAATAACTTCATTTCTGGGGAGGGCTGCCAATTGTGCATTGATGTTGGGGATGGTCGCGCCAGCCGTGACTGCAATGTCATTCGGCACATCGTCGTAATACTCGGTGGCATAAATCCTAGCTTCATCCCAGAACCCAACACGATAAGTGCCAGTACCCAAACCGCCAAGATCATAGTGGCCAGCAGTATCAGTAGAAACATTGTTAGCCTGGTTCCACCAACTGCCGTTCCAACGAAAAGCCGTCACCTCAATATTCCATAAAGGATTTCCAGCGACATCCGTTACTGTGCCCGTGATATGACCTGCCAACGC
>LUTY01002112.1 GCA_001640045.1 Candidatus Thiomargarita nelsonii
GGACGATCAGGATCACGCATGATCAACTGGTTGATCAAAGTTTGTCCATTTTGATAAAAAACGCGCCCGCTTGCCTAATGTATCGGCATAACGGGCAATCAACTTGCTCTCGCGGCATTAGCCGCCACCATCAAACATACTGGCATCAATTTATTAGAAAGCATGGGGCTAACTCATCTCAGTGCTGACACCCAACAGCAAACGTTGACGGGAGCATGTGGTACTAGAAAGTCTAGGAAACTCAATTTACATTAAAGTTTTATGAACGCCAAGGCAAACTAATGACCTCTTTAAAGACAAAAAAACTGCGGTATCGAGTTTTATGAAGACGATATTTTATTAGCTCCGGTCGACTTGTTCTGTCTCAATAGGCGTGTTGTCAAGCGGTGTAGGGGTTATATCGCCATACGGATCATACGGGGTGCTTTCTTCAAACCAGTCGGGATATGGCTGAGAATAAATTGTCACAAGCGTTTTCTCAACCGTCTCATCGTTAGTCATGTCACTTGTGGGAGTAAGTTCAGCAAGTGGCGCGTTTACTATCTGCGTTATGTTAAACTTGGCGATACAGGTCACGATTATCC
>LUTY01002113.1 GCA_001640045.1 Candidatus Thiomargarita nelsonii
AGCGTTTGATGGACTATACAAATATATCCATAATTACGATGGAGAATTTGTAGAAGATTTAAAAAAAGGACGGGATGCACTTGAATCCGCGAATTATGGGACTGCTAAAACCCTTTTTATGGTGGCGCGCCTTGAAATAAATTTCAAGGCTAAAAGCGAAAGTAGGCTAAAGCCTACTAACCATAATAATTCAGTCACCTTTAGGTGACTTGAGCCTTAAGAGTCCAGAAATTTATTTCAAGGCGGTGGAGACTTCCGCCCTCCTGCACTAGAGCCTGAGAGTGGAAAATATCCATACCATTCTCTAGTTATGGGCTTGCCTTATGCCTTGTACGTCGCTGCTAATAAAAATACTGTGCTGACTTTATGGTCGATTTCCGATAAAATAACGGCGGAATTTATGACCAGCTTTTTTGCCAAGCTGGAGTAGGACAAGTCAAAGCGTTGACAGCGACTAAGCGCGAGTTCCTTAAGAAAGGTGGCAAGTATCCGAAGTATTGGGCAGCGTTTGTCTTGTATCAATGCCATTAAGTTAAGCCGCTTTCGGTGGTTTCGGGAAATCCGCTCCGCTCCATTCCCGAAAC
>LUTY01002114.1 GCA_001640045.1 Candidatus Thiomargarita nelsonii
CCACGCTCTGCGTCGTTAAAAGCGTCTCTTACTGATCACCTATTTCAATCCTACGACCACTAGCAGATACCTCAATATCCAGCTTTTTACCACCTCGTTCACCGACAAACTCATACTGCACCACCTTTTTGCTGGCCGAATGACTTGCCTCAATATAGATTGGCTCAAAACCGGGCAGCTTTTTCTCAATCGCTTTAAGAACAGCACCGGGTACCAAATCTTTAGTGAATTCAACTTCAAACTCCTGGAGGCGACCATTTTCCAGCACATCAACTTCTACCTTTCGTCCATCCTCAAGAGCCCCTTGTATTTCGTACACCAGCGTTCCATCATCCTCTTTCTCAGTATTAGCCGTTTTAAAACTGGCATTAGGCAGCAGCTCTTTGGCTGTGGTTTGAATGCTTTCAGGCACTTTTTCAAGAGGTATAACAGTTTCCTCTCCAGCCAGGGCGACTGAACAAAAAAAGAAATAAATCAATAGGCTCACGTTAGTGTTTTTGATATTCATTCGTTTAAAACATCCTTGAATCAGAAGAGCCTTTGAATAAATCCCGTAATTCATCGACAACGATTGGCCAAAAAAT